>QWPB01000161.1 GCA_003671275.1 Planctomycetota bacterium
CTTCCTGATCTGGAAGAATGGCCCTCTGAAAGATTTCGACTTGCGGCTGTCGTTCCGCTGCAATGCCACCAACAACTCGGGGATTCAGTATCGCTCCAAGCACATCACGGATGGCAAGGTTGGCAATAACTGGGTCGTTCGCGGTTACCAGCACGAGTTGCGGAACGAGAACAAGTTCCCGAACACCTCCGCCTTCATCTATGACGAAGGCGGCAAACGCGGTCGAATCTGCCTGGTCGGAGAAAAGGCCACCTGGACCACCGAAGGAAAGAAGGTCAACGGCACGCTGATCAACGAAGAAGAGTTCCAGAAACTGTTCAAGCTCGATGACTGGAATGATGTCGTGATCATTGGCCGGGGCAACCATGTGCAACACTTTTTGAATGGGCGTCTGGTCCTCGATTTCACGGACGAACACCCCGATCTGCAATTGCTGGAAGGCATCCTGGCTGTCCAGTTGCACGCCGGTAAGCCGATGTGGACTGAATTCAAGAACATCCGCGTCGCCGACCTGTCGAAATAAATTCGGCAACCGATCGCATCGCACCGGCCCGGACAGATCATCTGCCGGGCCGGTTTCGTTGAGTCCCGCCCAGTCAACGCCTGGGTGGAACACGTCATTCCCTTGGGCCACAGCCGAGATGCCGCCCTGGTGGCCTGCTCCGTCGGATTCGAATGTCTACTGCTTCCGTCAAAACACTGGATCGCACTCTCACCCGGCATGTCGCCCGCGAGGATGAGCCGCGGCAGCGTCCTCTGGACTATCGTTTGATCTCCCGGCTGTTCGCGTTCACCAAACCGTACGCCACCCCGAGGAATTGGCTGCTGGTGACGGTGGCCATCCGTTCGATTCAGTTGCCAGCCTTGACCTGGATGGTGGCCGCTGTCATTCGCGGTCCGATCGCCGAAAAAAGCGTCTCCGGGGTCATCGAGGGAGCCGGTTTGTTTGCGATCCTGGCCCTCTCGACACAATGGGTCATGCACTATCGGCAACGCCTGGCTCTCGAACTCGGTGAAGCCGTCGTGACGGACCTGCGAAAAGCCTTATTCGCTCATATTCAGCGAATGCCGATGCAATGGTTTCACCAGACCAAGGTCGGTCGTGTCATCAGCCGCATGACCAGCGATGTCGAAGATCTTCGGCTGGGCGTACAGGACGTACTGTTCGTTTCGCTGGTCCAGATCGGCCAGATGATACTGGCGGCCACCGCCATGCTGTGGTACGACGCCACACTGTTCCTGATCGTGCTCGGCCTCGCTCCGATCATCTGGTTTATCAACCAGCACTTTCACAAAAAGCTGAGTATCGCCCTGCGGAACATGCGGGAATCATTCAGTCGAATCACAGCCACACTGGCCGAGTCTGTGCTCGGCATCCGGGTGACCCAGGCTTTCGTGCGGCAGACGGAAAACGCGGCCATCTTCGAGGACCTCGCGGAAGACCATTCGCGATTTAACACCGTGGTCATGCGGACCCACGGCCAATTCCTGCCACTCCTGGAACTCAACAGCCAGATCTTCATTGCCTTGATGCTCATCGTCGGCGGCTGGCGGGCCTTCCAGCCGGAAAGTACGACCAACGTCGGTGATCTCGTCGGGTTCTTTTTCATGGCGAATCTGTTCTTCGCCCCGATTTCCATCCTTGGAAACCAGTACAACCAGGCCATGACGGCCATGGCGGGAGCGGAGAGGCTCTTCCAGCTGCTGGATACGCCACCCGAGTGGGTGGACCCGCCAGACGCCGTGGAGTTGACCGACCTGCGGGGTGAGGTCACGTTTGAACATGTGAACTTTGAATATGAGCAGGGCCGCCCCGTTCTGATCGACTTCAGCTTCCAGGTCCAGCCCGGTCAGACCATCGCCCTGGTCGGTCATACCGGCAGCGGGAAAACGACGATCATCAATCTGGTTTCCAAGTTCTATCTGGCCACCACCGGACGGGTTCTGATCGATGGACACGACATCCAGACCTTGAGTGGGGATGCGCTGCACCGGCGCATGGGAATCGTGCTGCAACAGAACTTTCTGTTCTATGGCACCGTGGCCCAGAACGTCCGACTCGGCAATCCTGCCGCTACGGATGAAGAGGTCGCTCACGTCTTTGACCAGCTGGACTGTGCTGACCTGATCGCTAGTCTTCCTCAGGGAATCCACACCCCGGTCGGTGAGCGCGGGGTGTCACTGTCGCTTGGTCAGCGCCAGCTGATCTGTTTTGCCCGGGCGATGATTGCCGATCCCCGGATTCTGATACTCGATGAAGCCACCAGCAGCATCGACAGCCAGACCGAAGCCCGGCTCCAGAGGGCCCTGGCGAAACTGCTGGCGGGTCGCACCAGCTTTGTCGTGGCACACCGCCTGAGCACCATACGTGAAGCTGACCGGGTGCTCGTGCTCGATCACGGCCAGCTGATCGAACAGGGCACTCACGAGGAATTGCTTCAACTCAACGGCACTTACGCCGGGTTGCATCGTCGATTCATATCACAATAAACACGGGGGCTCCGTCGCCCCCGTCACTCACTCTTGGGCTTGCTGCCGCCCTCGGGCTTCGCCGGGGCACTGCTGGACGAATCGGCAGCTGCGGCTTTCTTGTAGGAGTCGCTGCGATAGTCAGTCAGGTAAAAGCCGGAGCCCTTGAAGAGGATTCCCGCTCCCGTACTGATCTGCCGTTCGGCCCCCAGCTTCTTGCAGGCCGGACACTTCCGGGTCGGTGGCGCCTTGATCGACTGGAACTCGTCCCAGACGTGATCGCACTTTTTGCATTTGTAATCGTAGGTAGGCATGGCGGAAGCCTGAGGGCAAGGGCTGAGGGCCCATGGCCGGAAGAGGGTGGGACGCGGGACTCACGGAATCAGGAAGCAATTCGTGCGGCACCGGAGAGCCGGTGCCAGACAACTGGGAACGCCATCTGGCATTCCCCCTCGGGCGACGGGCACCCGGCGTTTGCCCTAGGCCTCTTTCGACACCAACACCTTGCTGGGGCGAATTACACGGTCGTGCAGCATGTAACCACGCTCGAATTCCTGTAGCACGGTCATTGCCGGATGGTCGGCACTCGGAGCCTGGGCCACCGCCTCATGCCGGTTAGGATCGAACGATTGGCCAACACTGGTGATCGGGCTGGCCCCGTGCCGGGTCAGGACTTCATCGACCTGCTTGAGGATGATGTCCACTCCCTTGGACAGGTCTTCGATGCTGCTGGCCGTCTTGGCGGCGTCCACGGCCCGACGCAGGTTGTCGAGGTTCGGCAACAGATCCTTGATGATCGCCAGCGGGGCAAAGCGGCGGTCGTCGTCACGTTCTTTCATCACTCGGCGGCGGTACGTGTCGGCCTCAGCCAGCGCCCGCAGGTATTTCTGCTGAGCTTCGTCCCGCTCGGACTGGGCGGCTGCCAATTCATCCTGCAGTGCGACCCATGCCTCGGGCGAAGAGAGGTCGGCGGAGAGGAGCTCCGGTGCAATGTCTTCACGGGGTGTTTCTGGTGTGTCGGACATAATGAGTGATTCGGTGTGAGTCAAAGAGTGCGAGTGGAATGGATCGATCGATGTTCCCGGGAGCGCAAGTCCTTTTCCAGCTCACGCCGGATGCTCGCTCTCATCGTCACCGGTAAAGAGGGTCTTCAGCTTGTCGAACCAGCTCTTCTGGTGGGGCATTACATGGGCCTGCTCCATCTCGGCCAGTTTACGGAGCAGTGTTTCGTGTTCTGCAGCGAGTTTTTTGGGGACCACAAGCTGGATTTCAATGTGCAGATCCCCGGTGCGTCCGCCGCGCGGATCGGGCATCCCCTTTCCGCGAAGCCGGATGACTTCACCGGGTTGTGTTCCCGGAGGCAGTTCGACATCGGTTTTGCCCTCCAGTAGTGGAATCTCAAGATTGGAACCCAGGGCCGCCTGCGTATAGCTGATCGGGACCAGGCAGAGCAGGTGAACGCCCTCACGCTTGAAGACCGAGTGTTCTCGGACATGCACATCCACGTACAGATCGCCGCGTGGTCCGCCACTGGGGCCGGCCTCACCTTCGCCTCGCAGGCAGAGCTGCATGCCATTGTCGATCCCGGCAGGGATCTTGATGTTCAGGTTGACCCGCTCGTCTTCCCGTCCTGAGCCGAAGCACGTGTTGCACTTGTGCCGGACAATGGTTCCCTGCCCACGACATGCCGGACAAGTGGTCTGCATGCGGAAAAAGCCCTGGGACTGAATCACCTGGCCCTGACCACCGCAATAGTCACACCGCTCGGGCTTGTGCCCCGGTTCGCTCCCGCTGCCCGAACACTTCACGCACGACTTCTTACGGTGGACTTCGATTTCCTTGTCCAGACCTTTGGCGGCCTGAACCAGATCGATCGTCACCGAGGACTTAATATCGCTGCCCCGCGAAGCACCGCCGCGCGATCGCCGCCGTCCTCCTCCCAGACCGAACGCCTCGAACAGGTCACCGAAGTTCGAGAAGATATCCTCGACATCCGTGAACTGCGGTCCCCCGCCTCCGGGACCATTCACCCCGGCATGCCCGAACCGGTCATACCGGGACCGCTTGTCGGTATCACTCAGTACATCGTAGGCCGCCGCCGCTTCCTTGAACTTCTCAACGGCTGCCTGATCTCCCGGATTACGGTCCGGGTGGTATTTCAATGCCAGCTTCTTGTAAGCCTTCTTGATCTCCTCCGCCGAAGCAGATTTTTCGACTCCAAGGGATTCGTAATAGTCACGCTGGGAGGACATGGAAATCAGCCATCATCGACAGCATTCCGCTGTCTGCCAGAAAGGATTGGTGCGATCGATTGTACAGTGTCGAGGAACCACTGCCGCTGAGTTGCAGACGCGTCCTCTAGCAAACAAGCCACCGGTCGCAGGAACCGGTGGCTCGTTAAATTCGTTCTGCGGCTGAGGTGAGCTACTTCACAGCCCCTTCGACAGCGGCCTTGGCCGTGCCGTCGGCCACATCGTCGCTGCGCGTGATCAGTACCTGGGTGGTGAGCATCAGACCGGCAATCGACGCGGCGTTGCGGAGAGCGTTCTTCACGACCTTGGCCGGATCGATGACCCCCGCCTTGAACATGTCGACATACTCCTGAGTCACCGCATTGAAGCCGATGTTCTTGTCCTTCTGACGAACTTCGTCCGCAATCACGGCCCCATCCAGGCCCGCATTCGAGGTGATCTGGCGAATCGGAGCCTGCAGTGCCCGAGCCACAATCTCGACACCAATCTTCTCGTCGCCCTTGGCCTTGGTGGCTTCCACGGCGGCAATGGCGCGGATCAGAGCGGTCCCACCGCCGGGCAGGATGCCTTCTTCTACAGCGGCGCGGGTTGCGTGCAGGGCATCTTCCATCCGAGCCTTGGTCTGCTTCATTTCCGCTTCGGTAGCGGCTCCCACCGAGATAACCGCCACACCTCCCGTGAGCTTGGCGAGGCGTTCCTGGAACTTCTCGCGATCGTACTCACTTTCGGTCGCTTCGATCTGCTTGCGGATCTGGGCGATCCGCTTCTGGATCTCGTCTTCCTGTCCGGCCCCATCGATGATCGTGGTGGAGTCCTTGTCGACTTCAACCCGCTTGGCCTGTCCGAGGTGCGACAGCTCAACGCTTTCCAGCTTGATGCCAAGATCTTCGGAGATCACGGTGCCACCGATCAGCACACCCATGTCGGCCAGCATCGCCTTGCGACGATCACCAAAGCCGGGGGCTTTCACCGCACAGACATTCAACACGCCGCGAAGGCGATTCACCACGAGCGCCGTCAGCGCTTCGCTGTCCACATCTTCGGCCACAATCAGCAGCGGCTTGCCGCCCCGGGCCACTTTCTCCAGCAGCGGAACCAGCTCTCGCAGGTTCGAGATCTTCTTCTCGTGCAGCAGGATGTAACAGTCTTCGAGAACAGCCTTCATCGAACCCGTGTCGTTGATGAAGTACGGGCTGATGTAGCCCTTGTCGAATTGCATTCCCTCGGTCAGTGTCAGGGTCGTGCTGTTCGACTTCCCTTCTTCCACCGTGATCACGCCATCGCGACCCACCTGCTCCATCGCATCGGCAATCAATTTGCCAATCTCTGGATCATTGTTCGCGGAGATTGATCCAACGTGCTCGATTTCCTTCTTGTCGGATACCGGCTTGGAGATCGATTCGAGGAACTCGATGGCAGAATCCACCGCCTTCTCAATCCCCTTGCGGACGACCGTCGGGTTGGCTCCCAACGAGATGCTGCGGAGACCTTCCGAGTAGATCGCCCGCGCCAGGACCGTTGCGGTCGTGGTGCCGTCCCCTGCCACGTCGCTGGTCTTGCTGGCGACTTCGTTGACCAGTTTGGCCCCCATGTGCTCGTAGGGGTCTTCCAGTTCGACTTCCTTCGAGACGGTCACACCGTCCTTGGTCACAACCGGATTACCGAACGACTTGTCGATGATCACGTTTCGCCCGGTCGGGCCCATCGTGACGGCGACAGCGTCAGCCAGAATGTCCACACCCTTCTTCAGCTTCAGGCGGGCACGATCATCGAACAGAAGTTGCTTGGCCACTTCGGGACTCCTGAGGGAAGTTCTCAGTTTTCAGTTATCAGTCTTCAGTCCGGTCTCGGATTTCGAGTTCGGAATGACACTGTGGACCGACTAGGGACGTGGAATGAGCTGTCAGCCAATCGAGTATTCAGTCTGTGAGGACTGATGACTGACAACCGACAACTACTTAACGATCTTGGCGAGGATGTCGCTTTCGCGAAGGATCTTGACTTCGACTCCATCGACTTCGATGTCTGTTCCGCCGTACTTACTGAACAGCACTTCATCGCCGAGAACTACGGAAACCGCCACTCGGTCGCCGCTCTCCAGAAGACGGCCTGGACCGACTGCCAGAACCTTGCCGCGCTGGGGCTTTTCCTTGGCCGCATCCGGCAGAACGATTCCGCCCGCAGTGGTTTCTTCGGCGTCGACTGGACGAATGACGACACGATCATCGAGAGGCTTGAGGCTCATGCTCATTTATGGTTCTCCACGAGAATTTGAATCGAATGAAGGTGCCGATCAGAGAGGTCCGTTGTCCTGAGTCATTAGTCATTGGTGACTGTGTCTCGAACGATTTCACGGACCTTCGATTGCTCACCTTCGACTGTTGACTGTCACCAATGGCTAGGAATCAGTAATCAGGGAGATTCCTTAGAATCCGCCCATGCCACCCATTCCCCCCATGCCCATGCCACCCATTCCGCCCATGCCACCGTCGTGGCTATGGTCGTGGTGACCATCCTTGTCGTCAGCAGGCTTCGGTGCCTCCACGACGATTGAGTCCGTGGTCATCAGCAGGATTGCCACGCTGGCTGCGTTCTGCAGAGCCAGACGGACAACCTTGGCTGGGTCAACCACTCCAAAATCAAACATGTCGCCGTACCGCTCATTCAGAGCGTCATAGCCATGATTCGCGTCGGCCGACTTGCGAACATTGTTCGCCACCACCGAGCCATCCATGCCTGCGTTTTCGGCAATCTTTCGCAGCGGCATTTCCAGGACGTTCTTGACGAGCTGGACGCCGAGACCTTCATCACCCGACAGTTTGAGCTTGTCAAGAGACTTCGACGAGCGGAGCAGGGCCACTCCTCCACCGGGAACCACGCCTTCTTCTACGGCGGCACGCGTCGCATGCAATGCGTCGTCGATCAGGTCCTTGCGTTCCTTCATTTCGGTTTCGGTCACAGCCCCGACATTGATCTGAGCCACACCGCCCGCTAGCTTGGCCAAGCGTTCCTGCAGCTTCTCGCGGTCATATTCGCTGTCGGTCTTTTCAATTTCCGAACGAATCTGAGCCGCTCGGCCTTCGATGGCGTCCTTCTTGCCGGCGCCCTGTACGACCGTGGTGTTTTCCGCGTCGATGCGGACCTTCTTGGCAGATCCCAGATCAGCCAGCGTAACCGCCTCCAGCTTCACGCCAAGATCCTTGAAGACCGCCTTGCCTGCGGTGAGAACCGCCAGGTCTTCCAGCATCGCCTTGCGGCGGTCGCCGTAACCCGGGGCCTTGACGGCACAAACCTTGATGATGCCCCGCATCTTGTTGACGACGAGCGTCGCCAGGGCTTCACCTTCGATGTCTTCCGCGATAATCAACAACTGCACGCCTGCCTTGGAGACCTGCTCGAGCAGTGGCACCAGTGAACGGGCGTTTGAGATCTTTTCCTCGTGGATCAGGATCTTGACGTTGTCCATCTCGCAGACCTGATCGTCTTCGTTGGTCACGAAGTGCGGGGACAGGTAGCCGCGTTCGAACTGCATTCCTTCCACCAGATCGATTTCGGTCTGCGTCTGTCGACCTTCTTCGATAGTGATGACGCCGTCTTTACCCACCTTCAGCAAGGCGTCGGCCAGGATGCGGCCAATTTCCTTGTCATTGTTTCCGGCGATGGCCGCCACGGTTTCGATTGCTTTGCGGTCGCTGGCGCTGACCGGCTTGGCCATCTTCTTGAGGTTTTCGATAACGACTTCGACGGCCTTCTGAACGCCACGCCCCAGAGCGACTGGCGCTGCGCCCGAAGCGATGAACTTCAGGCCTTCGCGGAAAATTGCTTCCGCCAGCACGGTGGCTGTCGTGGTTCCGTCCCCGGCGGAGTCGCCGGTCTTGCTGGCGGCCTCTTTCACCAGCTGAACACCGCAGTTCTGGAACTTGTCTTCCAGCTCGATGTCCTGAGCGACGGTCACGCCGTCCTTGGTGATCTTGGGAGCGCCCCAGCCCTTATCGAGGACGGCGTTACGTCCACGGGGTCCGAGTGTGCAGACAACGGCTTGGGCCAGTTTGGAGACGCCCTCCAGCAGCTGCTTGCGAGCGTCTTCGTCAAAACTGAGCAATTTGGCCACGGTTGCTCCTCAAATTCGGCGTGTCAGGTGACTGAAGTGCGAAGGAAGTGCTGGCGTCTGCCACCACCCCCTGACGAACCGGCAGCAAGCTGCCTGATTCGATGTTTTTTGAATCGCTTCCTGCCTGGATTGCAACCGCTGTGCCAGCCGCTCTGGAAGTTTTGTAAGTTCAACGGCCACAATGGATAATGCAGTCTGTCTGCATAACCGGAAGATGATGCCCCTGCCACCTTGGCAGTGCGATGATTCTGTCAATACTGGCAGACGGGGTCAGACTCGGGCAGCTGGCACTGCACAAGTGGGTAGATTCAGTTTTCGTGTTCAGGCTGGAGGTTAGAATGCTCATCTTCGCGGATTAGCGCTAATCCAGAGCAGGGTTTGCTCGGATTCGGATCAGCGTCGATTCACGGACATGTCAGTGTTTCAGCTCCCCCCTCTTTTCGAGTGTAGTCGTGAATACCCATTCGGAGATGGCTCTAATTGGAGGTTCAGGCTCTCGGGGTCGATTCGATGACCTGCCATAACCGCTTGCGGAACGCCGTCATCGAAAAATGCTGATCGGCTGCGGCACATATGTCGGCGACAAATCCCGGAGAGCGGCGGCGGTTCGGCAATTCTTCCAAAGCTCTGGAAAACTCATCGAGCGTTCTACAGCCCACGCCGGGAAGAACCTCCAGTTGCTCTAGAAATCCGCCCCGGGCATCGACCAGTGGCATGCATCCTGCCCGAGCCGCTTCGGCCACAGTCCGCCCAAAGGACTCCGTCAGTGTGGGGTGGTGGTACAACAGTGCATCCCAGTTCCAGAATAGTGATCTGGCGGACCACCCCGCACGATGGAATACGGCCTGGCCCCGGCAGGCATTTTGCAGCATGGGCTGCATTGCGAGCGGACACCCCACGAACTCCCATTGCACCTGGGGGTGCCGCTGGGCCAATACGGCATAGAAAGGAAGCAAGGCATCGGGCCACTTGCGAGCAATGGGGGTACAGATTCGCCCGACACGTAGTCGTCCCCCGACATCTCGCCCTCCTTCGCGGGGCGGTACTGGCTGAGGTACTCCCTGCCACAACACTTCGCCATCAACATTCCCACAGGTCTCCGCCAGCCACCGCGAGCAGTACACCGTGCGATCAGCCGCTGCCCTCGCCCCGGCGGAGTGTACATATTGAATCGTCGGCCCGGTCCACAGGTCACGCGGCCCCAGGGAACCTCGGCGGCCCGGTCCCATGTTGTGCAACAGAACCAGATCCGCCCCCAAGTTCTGATCCCGCGCTTCATCCAGCGATCCCCACTCCCGAAGCGTGTGGCCCGCAAATGCGGTGGATGTGGCTGGGGCGATCCGGGAAAGGAACGCAATGGTATGCCGCATCTCGGGGAGCGCCCGTGTCACGCTCCAAGCACACGCGCCTGTCCCTCCAGTGATCTCGCCGACATTGCAGACTTGCAGTAGATGCATCAATGACCTGACTCGAAGGACGCCCATGGTGGACCACCATACCGGTGCTAACGCACCCAGCGAGACCGGAATCGATGCCGGTCCCGCAGCCAGTTCGAGCGACGCTCCATCAACTGAGCTGTCGTCTGATGTCCGATATGAACCAGTGGCAGTGGCTGCACACAGGTTCGAACTCGATCCGGAAATCGTTCAGTCAGCCGCAACTGCAAGTCGGTATCGGAAAAGTACAACTCCAGCGACTCATCGAAACCGCCAACCGCCTCAAAAGCGGTACGGTCCACAGCCAGGCACCAGCCAGCCAGCAGTTCCACGGGTGGGTCCAGATGAGGTTCCCAGCGGCGCTCGACACCGGTGAGCATGGCCCTGGTGGTCCCGTGTTCGGTTAACAACGTCGGTACCCAGGGGCCGAGTGTCCGCGTGTCGTTATTCAGAAAGAGGATCGTCGGTGTCCGACAGCGGGCCGCTGCATAATTCCAGGCAGCGGTCAGTCCGGGACGCGCCAGGGGGATGACTTCGACGGCTGGCAACCGGGCGGTCTGAATGGCCCGCAACGTTCCGGGGGAGCTTCCGTTATCCACGACCAGCACCGGCCAGGGGGTCGGATCATGTTGTCGCAGTGACTGAACCGCTTGGATCGTCAACTCGGGCGAATTGTATTGGGGGATAATCAGCGTCGTGTCGAACATACCGTAGGTTCCGTGGATGCGGCGGGGAGTCCGACGCTGACCGCGATCAGCCCATTTCTGGGCTTATCCAACTTCCTGAATCGACACGGGAATTTCGCGGGGCGGCTGTTGAGCCAGGGGTACTGGACGAGTCGTTGGCATTTCGGGTGGCCGTTGACTCGACGGAGGTTCCTTACCCCAGTGGTGCGGTCGATAATCTCGCATGGTGACCAGTTCGGCGGGGATGCGGTGGGCCGACTCGGTATACAGGCCGCGTGTCGGCTCGTGTTGCGGCTGTCCCACCTCGATCGTGATCTGCTGGCACACCGCCTCGACCGAACGGTAGGGAAAGAAGTCATTCAATCGACTGCCGGGGGTCACGGAAATCAGCTCCATCCCCGCCAAACCCATGGCCCGCCGCGCGAGTCGTAGATACTGCGCCACCCGGTAGTAATGCTGATCGGTCTGCAGTGCCGCCGCCAAAGACTTGGCCTCATCAAAATGATATTGCCGCGTGGATTGCGGATGGTCGTAAATCGAGAGAGGGACCCCTGCCGAAAGGCAACGCTGATGATAGTCTTTCAACGGTTCACGCGGTGTGTATTTCACACCCTGCGACTGGGCCGCATCTTGCCAACTGCTGGCGGGGGCGACAAACATTTCGCAACCCGCCAGATAGAGCGTCCGGAATCCCAGCAGGCAGGCGATGTGGATCGCCTGAATCAGCGAGTCTTGCCAATCGGTGATTCCCTCTCGCGGTTTCACCGTGGTTGGAGCCCCCATCGGACGGGAAAGAAAGTTGTGAAAGCCCACTTGCGGGTCGCGATCAAAGAACACCGTCTGCGGACAGTCGCAGACCTTGAAGGAACTGCCCGGCACCAGGTCCATGGCGCGCCCCCGGGGAACAAACTTCAGGACGGAAGGGTCGAGGTAGGTGGACCGTTGGAACCTCTGCGTCGGGTCGTAGGCGGTCCAAAAAGTAGGCCGCAGCAGCCGATGCCCCGCTAGATTGATGGCGAATTTCGGTAACGTCGATCGCACGATGGCATCCACCGGCAACGCGCCCAGGGAAGGTCCTCCACCGATGATCCAGCACCCTGTCCGGCGCGGTCCGGCATAGGCATCCATCAAGGGTATCTGCTGTTCCGTACCATCGGTCGCCAGGCGATAAAACATCAATTACCTCTTCGCTCATCAACGGGTCAGGGGAACCACGTTCGACGCCTCATGACAGGCTGTCTGGTCCCGAGGATTCACTGAAGGGGGAACCTGTTCCCCACGAGAACGTATGGAGCGAGGCATCGACGCTGTCTGAATCCACTGGCGATGCCGACGAGACGGTTCCGGACCACGTGGACCATTCCGTCGTATAGGCCCCGGTAGTTCCCGAGGGGGTGATGTCACTGGAGTTATTCCCGGGTGATGAGGAACCCGGAGTAAATCCCGTCTGGAAGCTGGACCCGTTGTCCGAACCAGAGCTCTCTGTGGCCGAGGAGTGGGCTGGAGACTGCGATGAATCGCTCCCGCTGCTGGCGGGAGTGGAGGAATCCGAGGCTGTGCCGCTGAGACTGTCTGTACCGGCGGATGAGTGGACTGTGCCGCTGGAGTTCCCCTCACTGGGACCGGTTACCCATGACGACTCTGTCGCGGGCAGCCCCTCAGAAGAATCAAGAGGGGAGCCCTGGCTAGTGATCGAAGCGGGTAAGCTGGCTCCCAGGGAATCTGCTGATGTGACGGGCGACGACAATTCAGTCGACCCTGTGTGCTGCGGAACGACACTTGATGCCGTGCTCAGACCCCATTTCACAGAGCTTTCGTATCGAGACGACCCCCAGCTGCCCTCCGATTCCCAGCTGGATAACAGGGAAGAGCCCCCGGACGAGCCATATGAGGACGAGTTTCCTCCGGGGGGCGGCGGCTCCCCTGTGTTGTGCGGAGGCGGGTCCGAGGGAAACTGTGTCAAGGAAACATCCCCGCCGTTGGAAGGGACATGGTCGGGCAACTCCCAGCGCTCATCCTGCGGTGGTTCGGCTCATAGTTCGCGAGGATCCTCGGGGCCGATCTCCAATCGAAATCGCGGGGCGTGATCGAACAGGACTCGGACCTTCTCCACCGTACCCGTCGCCAGAATCGCTCCGGTGGCATCTTCCAGCGAGACCGGCCCCAGCCAGGGGAAGATCGGCGTACTTTGGGGGACGGTCTCGACGGTATAGCGGTACGTCGGGACGGCATAGGTTCGAAAGAAGGATCGGGCAAATGCCAGCGAATCGGATTGCGTCCGAATCCAGGGAACCCACAACCTCAGACGGCGATTTCCGTGCTGTTGACTGCTGGCGGGTTCGAAGTAATTACCCCGCCAGCGATAGACTCTTCGGGCCACCTGCCCCGAGTGGTCCCGTGCGTCATAGATGTAATCTCCGGTGAGCAGCAGGCGATTGAACAACAGCTCGCGATCCCGCGACTCTTCGACCGATGTGAGATCGCGTCCTATACGAAAGCTCGCCTGAGGGGCTGAGGTGCGGCGGGAAAAAAAGAAAACCCCCGCCGCATCAACGCCCCAATGCGTCTGCGCTCGCAAGGCCAGATCTTTCAAGATCGCGCGGAGTGACTCCTCACCACGAAATTTCAGGGAGTCAATCGAAACGGGGTGTTCGGGGGCTTCGATGCGGGCTGGGTCGTATGTAATGTGGCTTTGACCAACGACGTGCCGTTCGAACAGTTGTCGGACCAGGCCCTGCAGCGAAGTCACTGGAAAAGCACGCTCCCATAATCGATCCGGGTCATGCACAAAGAGATCGGTGGCCCCGTATCGATGTGGGCGTTCGGCCTCGGGAGAGGGATGAAAGCCGCCCGGAAAGAGCTCGTTCAATTCGATTCCCATACCCGCCAGTCGCAACCGCAGTAAGTCCGGCCACTGAAAGTGACACTCTTCCACACGGCCCAAATACCAGCGGGAATGGTCTTCCGTTTCGCAGCTGATCCAGTCTCCGATTTCGATTGCCTGCCGTTCGGCGAACTGTCGCTGGACAATCAGTTCGCCCGGCCCGCAGCCTCCCTGCCGGTGCCATTCGAACCAGCATCCGGCCACGGTCCGGTCTGACAGCAGGACCGGGGTTCCCTGGGGGTGGGGACCATGATGCAGAATGCGGCGGGAAGACATGGGAAAAGCCAGTTCGAACAGAAGCGGACGATGGAAAATGCCCACCACAAGCGGGAATCCGCATCAGGGGGCGGTCGTTTCGATTGAGGGACGACTGGCGTGGACCGTCAAGGTGTAGGTAAAGAGACTTTTGTGCGTCAGGTCATACTCAAATCGAACTGTCGCACACTCGGCAAACGACCGATAGGTGGCCGACGCGGGATCGTAGTACAGAAACAACCGATAGCGGTCCTCGGGCGTCGTGGATTGCACCGTCTGACGCAGTTGCTCCAGGGTCAGGAACATCTGCTCTTCCGTCAGCCGGAGCTGTCCCGCCTGAGAGGCGATTTGACCTTCCAGGGCGATATCGACACCGGATGCCGTATGCCCCACCATCAGGTCGCCCGTGACCAGTGGTACCTTCCACTTGGCAAAATCAAAGGCGTCCTGCACCCGTAAAGAGGTGATCGGACGCGGCAGCTCGTAAACCGTTCCCGAACGAACAATGCTGGGGCGGAACATAAACATGATCGCGGGACTTCCTGGGAAACAGGGAAACCAAGGAACACTGGAGGGGGACCGATACGACTATCCCTGGCGGTGGCGGATAGAGAGACCTTGCAGACGCAGGTCGCGCATCAGGGAATTCACATCAGCGGTCTCCCGCACCGCAATCGTGATCCCACCAAAATGATTCACCACCGCCGAGGAAGAGTTCCGTGGCGAATCGGGTAACGCGCCTGGGGAGAGTTCTGTCGTGCCTGGATTCATCGAGGAACGACCGACCAAGGGGGGGGCCTCCTCGGGAGACTTCCCCCGAAGACTCCCGAGCGGGAGCACGACGGGCAGGCTGAAGGGGGGCACGGTCGCGGAACGAATGGCCGTTGCGGACGCCCCAGTTTCCAGTGCCAGTGGCGAGGGTCGGGGCACAGACACCAGGGCTGGTTGGCTCAAGGCGAGCTGGGGGGTTAACAGCGGTCCGACCGGCCCCGGACTGCTCCCCGGGTGGGGTATACCCGGGGACGGCGCACCTGGACTGCCAGACGGTTGTGGACCGACGCCTGGCCAGGCGAGAGTCTGCAACTGCGCGGCCACGGATTGGATGGCCGACATCAGGGTTTGTACGGCCCCTAGTGCGGGCTGCACATTCAACGTTACGGGCTGTTGTCCCAGAGCGGTCGCCTGCTGGCTGATCCGACTGAGCGTCTGTGCCAATTGTTGCAGTGGCTGGAGTGCGCTGGCCGCTCCCGCCAGACGCGGTCCGAGCGATTCCGCAGAGGCCCCCGCTGATTCGGCGGCGGACTGCAACTGCTGAACGCGGGAGAACGCCTCGTCGAGGGCGGTTGTCAGCCCCTGGGTGTCTCCCTGAATCTGCACCGTTAGTGATTCAGCGGCCATCGTTCACTGTACTTTCACGGACAAGCCCAAGGACAGTCACAGGTGTTCCCCGCACGGAGACCGCAATCACGACACTCGTGACACGGTGGGGGCCGGGCTGAAAGATTTGCCGCTGAAGGCAATCAGATTGGCTTTGTCGCCCTCCGACATGGTCAGTGATTCGCGATAGACCTTGAGGAACGTAATTTTTTCGTGCGACTGTCCAGCCGGGTCCATCACGGTGAACTCCAGGGTTAACGTCTGCTGTTCGCCGGGCTGGGAAGTGCTTTGCAATCCCGTGTTGGACAGAAACATCAAGGTCTCATAGAGAGCCAGGGGATCTGTTGGTTGGTGACTGCGGCCCAGCAGCTGCGTCCACTTGGCCGAGAACGACAGCTCGGTGGACTGTTCTTCGCCGGGGCGGGTGTGCCCGGAAGCGATCGAACCGCGATCTTTGATTTCGATCGTCTTCTGCTGGCTGGTCCAGCTGAGATCGCCTTCATCGAGGACTACGGTCAGCACCAGCGGCGGGTTGGCTCCGTCCTTGATGACGAGTTCTCCGTCGCGCAGTGTTCGGGTAATGGGCATCGTGTCGCCTTTTTGTTGTGAAAAAGAAAGGGGGATGAGACACCCGCCCCCCTGGGGAATCCAGAAGAGGAACGGGGATTATCTGGCGGAGGGGAAGCCGTTCGGCGGATCAGCCGGGAGCCGTGCCCCGAACTGCGATGAGCCAGTGCCAGAGGCCGACGGCCTTGGCCGTGGCCGGTCGGCTCAGATCGCGACACTCTGGCTCGGCCAGTTTCAAATAGCCTCCCGCGTGATCGCCGGACAGAGTCAGGGTGGCCTGGCACAATCGTAGACGGATCTGTTCTGCCAGTTGTGATACGCCATGGCTGGAGGTGGGGGGGCGGCCAAAGCAGTTAATGGTCAGGTTGAAGTCAATCGATACGGAGGCCACTCGCCGGGCGATGGGCGTCGAGATCCGGTCAATCCAGAACTCGGCCCAAGCGGCACTAGGCGTTATCGTCAAGGCATCTCCCGGTTGCAGGATGGTGGTTCCGTCGGGAATCACCGGGCGGCAATGGTGGATGAGTGCATGAAGTAAGGCTGGGGGCGTCATGGGGAGGAGCTGTAAGAGTTTGAGGACAGGAGGAGCATCGTGATCAATTGGCCGTGATCCGGAACAATGTTCCCAAGTCCAGGGTCACACTCTGTAGGGCCCGGCGGGCCGGTGCCCGGGCCGCGATGCGAGTGGTGCCGTACTCCACGTAAAGCATCTGATCGACCTGCACGCCGATGGTTTGCGTGGAAACGGACTCTGTCGATTCCGGCGGGGCCGCAGCCAATCGATCGGCGGCGGCTAGCCAGGCGTTTCGCGTCTCGCCGGTGTCCACCGGGACGGTATCGGCGATCTCTCGACAGACGGTCCGGGCGACATCGTGGACGAGACGCTGCCGGGCTTCGTCGATGGCTTGCGCGAGGTGGGTTCGCAGGGCGGTCACCTGCTCCGCAGGTAACGTTAAGGTGATTCGCGGCATGGAGCGGCTTTCGGAGTGTTGTTCGAGAGGCCCGCGCAGGCGAGCTGCGATCAAGCGGCGGGCAGAGGGATCAGTCGGCGGGTCTCTACCAGTGTCCATCCCGACATCACCGAGCGATCCACCGTGGTGATCTGATGTGGCACGCTCGCTACCAGCAACTGACAATCGATCCACGAATGGTCAGCGGGAAGTTCCTGGTCAGCCAGCAGAAAGCAGCGAGTGTCTTCTTGCAGACCCGCCAGGTGGTCGGTGGGTTGAAGGCGGATGGAGTGCGGAATAACCGTGACCTCCTGTTCATGGATTGTGACCAGATGGGGTGGTTCGGAAGACACCACGGTCCGACGCAACAGGGCGGGACGCCCCCAGTCCTGCAAGGGGATCATGGGCTGGCTTTCTAGTTCCGGAAGGGGGTGGCAGAAGCAGCTCTAGGGGCTGACCACTGCGGAAACGATGGCACCGGCTACAAACAACAGGGCCGCAAGAATAGGAGCCAGTTTGTGTTTCCACTGTTCGACGATTCGCAGTCGCTGTTCGTGGTCTTGCAGGTCCTGGTGAACTGCACTCAGCGACACCCGCAATGTCTCCAACTGGACACTGACTCGGGCGAGCGATTCCAGCAGGCGGTCGATGCGTTCGTTATCGGGCATGAATGGAGTGGGGAGTGAAAGGCCGGAGGTTTGTAGAAAGACGGTGAGTGATGGCAAGGCGTTTGTGGTGATACCCCGTGGTGTGCCACGATTCGCCTTGGGATGGTTACTGACAGTTGGTTAGTCCCTGGCTGGTCAGGATGACCGGTTGAGCTGCGAGCTGTTGCTGGTAATGCTCGCGAGCTGCCAGCAGGGCCTGCAGGTTGGCGGCCCGGTCGGTGGTGGCTCCCGCCGGGCCGCCGACGCCGTACCGCAGTGCCGCCAGTTTGCCATCGCGCAGCAGATTGGCGATGTCGAGGTCAATCTGGCCCAGAATTCCGTACAGCTGGGCGAGCGTCAGTTCGCTGCCGGTTAGAGAGGAAAGGTCGAGAAGATCCATGGATCGTGAACCCGGTCTAAAAAGGAAAGATCGAGAGATTCAATGGTTGCGCCCCGAGTGGCCGCCAGAAGCGGCGGACGGGGTTCGTCAGTCACTGACCCCGTGTTCCATCTCCCGAAGCGTGGTGAAGGCCAGCAGACGCAGTTGTTCCGGATAGGCGTACGAGTGGAAGTTTTCCTCAGAAAGACTCAGCCGTTCGCATGTCCGCAGGATCCAGTAGTCGAGAGTGCGGGGGGCCTTCAGGTCGAATTGTGAGGGAGCCCCTGCGAGAAATTTCGCGTAGCCCCCTGCAAATCGCTGTCCAACAGATGGCTCAGTCGGCATGTCCATTGAGACAAGATGGCCAGGTCGCCCGCCGTCATGCCGGCGGTTTCCATCTCTTCAAAGAGGGCATCGGCGTAGCGGCACCAAGCCTCGGGATCGCTTGTCGAAGGCGGTTGTGTGGTAAAGGTGACCTGCGGGTCGGACTTTAAGGACTCGACGATCGCCAGCACGGCGACTCGCTGGTGATACACGTCCAGCAGATTCAGATAGTCGGGGTGGCGGTCATCCGCCGTCAGAATCGCTAACCCGGAGGGATCGCGAAGCGGTTTGCCTGCCGAGTCGCGGGCGACTTTACGAGGCGGTTCCGGAGGCACGACTCCCCGGCCTCGCAGCCGACGATGAAAGCCGAGGGAAAGCGGCTGCATCGTGAGCGAGATCGGCTCTCCGCTGGATCGCGGGAGCTGGATGACGCGGGCTGCAGCGGGATTGAGGCCGGGGAGGTGCATGGGAGAGGACGAGAGAGGAGTGGACAAGGGACGAGAGCCAGAGGAGAGGGAGAGAGAGATGAGTCTGGCTCTCGTCTCTTCTCTCTGGTCTCTACTCGTTTCTTAGCCCCCGGCGACCTTAGTAACGAACACGGTGTCGACAGCGCTGATGCCGCCGAAGTAGCGGGCCTTCACGCGGAGGACGACATCGCGGTCGAAAGCCGCTTCGCTGTCGGCCTGCTGCAGGAAGGTCTGGACAGGCCAGATTTCCGACCAGATGAACTGGCGGCGGAAGTCCCCGATATACCAGTCGTGGCTGGCGGCCACGCCTTGCTCATCAATGAACGGCGAGGCAAGAACTTCCGCGATCCCGTTGATGGGATTCGCGAAACGGGTCTGACCGTCTTCCGAGGCCACCGTGATCTCGGTCGAGTGAACCACGCTGCGAGCCGTTCCGCGCAGGGCTTCCGGAACGAGAATCTGTCGGACTGGAGCCACAATCGGTCGGGGTGTCCCGTCGATCCGGTCGTCCTTCACCTGGGTGGCCCGGTAGTGCAGAACCTCTTCGATATCGGTCCAGTCGTGCAGTTCGATCGCAGCATTGTAGGCGGGCGACGTCGTGTTGCCGGGGCCGACGTAGTTGCGATTGGCCCCGTTCGCGTTGTAGAGCGCCTGGCCCGTACCCGCAGGGCGGTACACGAACGTTCCGGAGCTGGAGTCGGCATCGGTCACCGCCCGCACGATGGTGCGTTCGCGTTCCTGCCGCAGGTAGTAACCCAGGGCCATGGCCCGTCGATGGATTTCTCCGGTCTGGTCAAAGGCGATCAGTTCCTCGGTGATACTGAGGATTCGGCCCTTCTTGGACTCCTCGGTCGAGACGAACTTTTCGGCGAAGGTCGATTCATCGTAAGGCTGGCCTTCGTTGATACTCGTGGGACCGCCGAGGGCCTTGAACCCGGCGATGCGGGCGTTGCGGATCTTGCTGGGCAGAACCGTAACCAGCTTGTCGCCGATAAAGCCGGTGTCATCTTCGTAACCTTCCAGAACCTTGCGGCTGATCAGCTCGCCGGTGACCACCTGGAAGAGCGTGGTTCCCACGCTGGAACTGGTTTCGCTCAGCAAATGAGCTGTGGCATCGACGGATGTGAGCCGGGCGTCAAAGGACAACCGGGATTCACGCAGCCCCTTGAGTCGAGGCAGCACGCCACATGCGGCGGCGAGTTCGTGGTAGGAAAAGTCGTCGGGTGTCAGCTGCTTTTCGTTGAGCAGATCGACGACCTTGCGGTAGAAGCCCGCATGGCCATGAGACTGAATGAGATCGCGCAGAGGAGTCATCGAGGTACCAGAGGAGGAGAGAGGAGTGGGAACACCCGGTGGGGGCGCGAGCCCCCACGTGCGGAATCAGCAACAGAGTTAACGAAGATGCATGGCGGGGCGGTCTCCGTAAAAGAGTGATTGAGTCGGGGCCACCCGCGGGGACCGCGTATTGAGATCGCAGCCCGAAGGGCCGTTACCGAGTCAAGACAGGCGTGGTCACTATTCGCCGGGACCCAAAGAGCATTCATGCCGGTCGACTCCCAAGCAGCGGGGACAGTCACCCTCGTCTGCGTATGGTGAAGACCGATTCGGAACCGGCGTTGAAATGGCCTTACGCGGTTCGACTGCGAATGGCGGCAACGAACTCCCGATGGGGAGTCGTGCTGACTGAAGGTCCGGTGACCCGGTCCCGACTTTGTGGAGACCGGGGTATGGACTGCTCCACCAGAGTCATTCGGTCGCGGAGCAGTTCGCGCCGCACTTCGTTTGTGGGAGCTTGTTCCAGCTGTTGACGAAAGAGCGGTGACACCGCATTCGGGGGCAGCTGCGATTCATTCAACAGTTGATGAATTTCCAGTTGAAGTTCGGCAGCGAGGGATCGAGCCTGAAGCGTGTTCAGCTGCTCACGCAGTTGATCACATTCGAAACGAAGGTGGTTGCGCTGTTCTGTGAGCTGGTCGACATCCTGCTCCGGAGAGATTTGATGTTCACGAAAGGTGAGCGTGGTAGCCGGGTTGATCACGGCATCGACGCAGACGACATCGCGGATCGATTCGACCGTGGAACCATCGCTGGATCGCTGGGCCAGGACGACATGCGACATCCCGACTCCGGGAAGATTCGTGTGCGTCAAGGCGAGGAACGTCCGCCCGGACTCGGTATCCAGGACGCGGATGTCGCCCCGGACCCGACCGTCTTCAAAGCGGGGATTGACGATGTTTCCGACCAGGTCACGGGTACTGCGATCTCGTGGCTTCAGGCGGTCGGGGGCATGGTCGAGGAAGACGGGTTTCTGGTCGTAGAGCGGAGCGGCTTCGCGAAGGGCGATCTCCGAATAGCGGTAGCCGTTCTTGGAGTCGGGGCCGGTTAGAGCCACGTTACAAACCATGCGGGTCTGCGGGTCGATGGCCAGACGGGCACTCCAGTCCGAAAGGTCTTCAGTCAGCGTATCAGTCGTCATAGGTCAGAGCCGGTGCCGTGTGTTGCGGGAAGGGCGTGTTTGACCTATCGGAAGTGGGTGCGCCCGTCATGTTCCCGGACGAGAGATTTCGAATCACCTGAACTGGAAGATACGTGCTGATTTACTGGAGGGGCTGTGGAACTGGGCTCGGAATCCATTGTCCGACGCGAGAAACCCCGAATTTTTGCGATGAACTTGGCGGGCCCTGGAGGTCCTCGCGTGACTGGGATTCGAATTGAGCGACACCAAAGGGAATCTGTTCCGAGAACCAGACATTGCGAGTCAAGTGTTGAACCGTGCCATCGGGTTTCTTCCAGGGGGTATAGGCATAGGCCACATGGGTTCGCAGGGCGTCCCGCTGGAGTGCCGTCCGCAGGTACTTGATGGCCGAACTCCAGTACGGTACGGGCTGTGGCAGTCCCGCCAGGAAGGTCAGCGCGATCTGCCGTTCGGGTTCTGCGGTCGGGGCGACCAGACACTCGGTGAGGGGTTTTCCCGCGAGGAACGGCTCACGGGCAACCTCAATCAACAGGGATCGCGAGCTGGGAGTGCGGGCCTCCCACTGCACTTCGATTCGGCGGGTGATGGAGTTGGCCGATGGTCCGGGGCCCGCATCGCGCAGCAGCAGTGTCTCTGGCCCGGACGTGGTCTGCGTGGTGAATTCCACCCAGTAGGTGGAATCAATACCCGGACTGTCGGGAAGTGTGTAGATCCAGCTGGAGACTTTGCGGGGCAGTACGGGTTTGGGATCGCTGTAGTCGATCCAATGGGCCCGGGTCATCGCGTCGAAAATCCAGGATTGTCTCCACGGACCATCGTAGGGCACCCATGCGGAACCAATGGAGATCAGCAGGGTGATCACGACCGCGATTCGCCCCAGCCAGTAACGTCCGAGTGCCGCAATAGCAGGCCCCATGACCAGCCCCCACAAGGGTGACAACCAGATCATCCAGCGCAGAGCGACACTGACTCCGCCATAGTTGTAGTTTTCCGTTTTTTGCAGGTAGAAGGCCAAGACGAGCAGCGAAACCAAGGCCGTAATTTCGCCGAGTCGCAGGGGCCACGAGATCGTTCGACGCCAAGCAGGGACAGCCCAAGTGAGTAACGTCCAGACCAACAGCGGCGTCAGCGAGAACCAGCCGTGATGACCAATGGTGCAGTGCAACAGGTAGACCGGGAACGAGTCGAGGTTGCGGTCGATGCCCCTGGGGGCCATCCAGTAGCTGGGGACTCCTTCGTGGATGAACCGGTACTTTTCAGTGCCGTAGTAGGAGTAGAAAGGCCGCCATCCGCCGGTGGCTTCGTAATTCGTCCAGAAAAACATTCCGATCGGAACCAGCGCGGCCGTCACAAACAGGCCCCATGTCCGGCGGGGAGCCTTCGCCCACAGACCGAGAAAGACCAATCCGGCCAGACTGGCTGCGGGCAATTCGTTACAGACCAAAAAGCTCAATGACATCCCGCAGACAATCCAAGGCCAACGGGCCAGCGGGTGGCGGTCGATCTGCTCCAAGGCCCATACCCCGAACATCAGGCTGGCGGCACCGATCGTATGGTTGTTGAAGACTGACAGGAACGGGGTCAGCATGGTTCCCGAGGTCAGAAAGATCAGGACGACCAACTGAGCAAACGGGTCCGTGAGTCGCCGGGCCAACATCGCCCGCCACAGCAACAGTGCGATGGTCATTGGCAGAATATTGATGAGGAACAGCAGCGTGCGAGTTACATTCAACAGATGGGAATCGAGTGTCCAGCCGGTCACCCCGCGCAGCCCGCGATAGAGCTGGGAAACCATCCAGGGCAGCAGGGGAGGCTTGGTGGAGTAGAAGTGGCCTTCGTGTTTGACCAAGTCGATCGTGTCCCAGCCGGGTTTCGAGCGCGCCTCGTCGATCTGGTAGGTGTTCCGTTCCACCAGCGCCCAGACGGTACACCAGCGGGAGCGGTCGTTCGCACTCTTCAGTGGTCCACTGGAAATCAGTCGCCCGGTGGAGAATCCCATGCCAGCCAGCACGATCAGAATTCCCACCCAACGAAGGGTCAGAGACTGCGGTGGCTGAGAGGGAGGTTCGGTCGACACATCAGGGATCCTGGATTACGACGCGGTTCATTACAACTCGATCTGCAGTCCATCGTACGCCAGTTCGACACCCGGCGGGAGACGGGCATTGGTCTTTTCGTAATCGAGCCGATGTGAGCAATGGGTCAGGTAAGCCCGTTCTGGCTGGAGTTTCTCGATCACTTCGAGTGCCTGGCCTACGGAAAAATGAGTTGGATGGGGATCGTCCCACAGGGCATCAATAATGAGCGTTTTCAGACCTTGCAAGAGGGGCCAAGTACTCTCGGGGATGAAGCTGACGTCGGTGCAGAAGGCGACATCGTGGATTCGATACCCTAAGACTGGCAGCTGGCCGTGAATCAGTCGGAGCGGCGTGAAGGTCAGTCCGAGGAGTTCGAAGGGGTCTTCCCCGATCGACCGAAATACGAGGTCCGGAGTCGAGTGCTGGTGCAGACGCTCTTCCGGAGGAGTGAACGCATAGGCGAAGGTCTGGCGTAGATGCTGTTCGACAGCGGGTTCGCAGTAGAGCGGGATCGACTGCTTGAGCTTGTACCCAAAGATGCGGAGGTCATCGAGACCGAGGATGTGGTCCGCATGGCCATGGGTATAGACCACCGCATGGACCATGTCGATCTGCTCACGAACCAGCTGGAGCCGGAGTTCGGGCGAGGTATCGATCAGCAGGGGGCCCCCAGGGGAACGGATATAGACGCCGGTGCGAGTCCGCTGATTACGAGGATTGGTGGAGGTGCATACGGGGCAGCGGCACCCGATCATAGGAACCCCCATGCTGGTCCCCGTGCCGAGCAATGTCATCACAGATTTGGCGGATTCCAGCATCCTGATGTCCCCGGATCGATCGTTACCCGATTGTAGGGCGGGACGCATACCGTGAAAGGGAGTATCGGGTGGAAAAGGTCTCTGGCCAGAACAATCGTGGGGGTGTGAGTCTCGACATTGGTCGGTCAATCGTCGGCGGGGAGGGCCTTTTCGAGCGATCTCGAACGGGTTGTCTGGCATTCGTGGTCGGGCAAGGTACAAAGTAGCAGTCAACGTGGGACAGAGTGGGAGGGGCGCGGTGATTCAGATTTCCATGACAGTCGAGCAATTTCTGGAACAGCGCGGCGAGATGCCTGAAGGGGGGCAGTGGGCCGAGCTGATCGCCGGGGTTCCCGTTTTTCTGGAACCGCCAGACGTGGATCATGGGACGGTCGTCCTGAACCTCTCCAAGGCGTTGGCGGGCTATTTTCATTCCCAGCCGAGCGGATATGCGGCGTTTGATCTGGGACTGCATCTGGCCCGGCAACCGGATACGGTGCTGTTTCCGGCCATCAGTCTGTTTCAGGGTGGCCCGCGATTTGCCGAGACGGACAATGAAGTGGCCGCATCCATTCCGGAAGTGGTGGTTGACATTCACTCGACACCCGATCGACGGGAGAAAGCCAGGGAGCGAGTGGCCCAGATTCTGGCGTATGGAGTGCAGTCGGTGTGGGGGGGCGATCCCCGTCAGCAGCGGGTCCGAATTGAGACTCGCACTGCGGATGGCATCACGATCCGCGAACTGTCGGCCTCAGAGATCATTGACGAGATTCCGGGATGCCCGGGGCTTCGAATCGCGGCGGAGGCGTTGTTTGTGGTTCCCGAGTGGTCGCGATAAGAGAGAGCGTGGATTCCCACGGGGAACGAAAACCAGTCCAATAAGCAAAGTGCAGCCATGTCTCCTTGAGATGAATCATGCCCGAGTCCCCGGTTCCCGATAAACTGACCCTCGATCAATTCCTGAAGATTCAGGGGTGGACCGACACGGGCGGTCAGGCCAAGATTGCCATTCAAGGGGGGCTGGTGAAGGTCAATGGAGAAGTCGAAATCCGCCGGAGGCGACAGCTAAAGCTTGGTGATCACATTTCGTTCGAAGGAAATCGGGGAGTGGTCGAAGGCGTGGAAGAGTAGCGTTCGACGTTGTTTCAGAGGAGGCTCCCATGCCACTGATGCCTGCTCGTTGCGAGATGCTGCCGTTGCCATCGCGGCAGGTGTCATTGCGAATCGATGGCCGGGAAGTAGCCCGATGGCATGCGGCGGAGGATGCCCCGCGACCGTTCCTGTTTCCCTTGAATGGACCGTCCGGGGCGTGCCTAACCCGGATGGGACATCCGGGGGCGGCGAATCATGATCATCATCGGTCGGTGTGGTTTGCCCACAGCAAGCTGCTGGGGATCGACTTCTGGAGTGAGAATAGCCTGGCTCGAATCCGACAGACCGAATGGTTTGTGTATGAGGATGGGGCGGATCAGGCCGCCATGGCCGTCCGATTAGGCTGGTTTGACGGACACAATCCCGCACCACTGATTGAGCAGGAGACGATTCTGATCCTGCGTCCGCTGGAGAACGGAGAGTATCTGCTCGACTGGCAGTTGAAGTTTGTACCACGATCCGACCAGATCGAATTTCAACAGACGAATTTTGGATTTCTGGCTGTGCGGGTCGTGAAGAGCATCTCGGCTGTGTTTGGTGGTGGGCAGTTGACGGGCAGTACGGGATTGAAAGGCGAGAAGGCCCTGTTTTCCCAGCCCGCCCGGTGGATGGACTACAGTGGTCCGGTGGTGGTGGAGACGGACCCCCAGCGACCCATCGTCACGGAAGGGGTCACCTACCTGGACTGCCCGCAGAATGCGACCTATCCGTCGAAGTGGCATGTTCGGGATGATGGATGGATGGGCTGTGCGCCGTGCATGGATGGAGTGCAGGTCACGACGAAGGCAGCTCCTCTGGTGCTGCGATATGGCTTGTTTATTCATCGCGATGCCGCTCCCGAGTCGCGGATCGAAGCGGCGATTGCGGCATGGCAGATGATCCCGGTGTATCAGGTCGTTAAGGGGACTCGGCCGCATCATCAGTGGGAATTGCAAGGGATCGCTCCTCCCCCGTAAGGCACAGGCTCTTCTCCTGCCATGAACTACCTGGCGCACGGCATTCGCTTTCTGGATCGTCCCTACTTCATGGCGGGCACGGCGGTTCCGGACTGGTTGTCGGTGGTGGATCGCCGCGTCCGAATGCGGACGAAACGTCTGGAGTCATTACTGGAGCAGTGGCCCGAAGGTTCGCCCGAGCAGGAGGTCGCGCTGGGAATCCTGCAGCATCTGTCGGACGACGACTGGTTTCATACGACGCTGGGGTTCAGTGAGGTCACCGGACGAATGACCCGGCTGTTTCGTGAGCATCTCGATGGCGAGCGGTATGCGAATAGCTTCTTAGGGCATATCGTCACGGAGCTGCTGATCGATGCGGAACTGTCCGAACGGCACCCAGCGCGGTTGGAGGGATACTATGACGCCATGCGTTCGATTCACCCGCTGGTGGTGCAAACGGTGGTGAACACGGCCGGTCGGGAAACGACCGATCAGCTGGCGAGGTTCATTCCGTTGTTTGTCGAAGAGCGGTTTCTGGCGGACTACCGGGACTCCGCGAAATTGTGGCGACGCTTGAATCAGGTGATGAAGCGGGTCAAGCTGGAGTTGTTACCCGAATCGATCATTGAAGTGCTTGATGCCGGGCGTGTGCTGGTGGCCGGAGAGCTGGATGCATTGCTCCCGGCAAACCGATTTATGTGGCCTTGAAAGTGAGTGTGTGGCATGCGATGTCTGGGGATGCGGATGGGCGGTCTGCTGGGACTGCTGTTGTGTGTCATGGGATGTGGCGCAGGTGGAGCCGGGCCAGACCCGGCAGTGACAAAGCGACTGGGTCTGCCTGAGCTGCCTGCGCGGGTGGGGTTAATCGATTCGAATGTTTCCACGGAGTACGCCACGTCGGAGTCCGGCCTGAAGTACCGGATCTTGCGGCAGGGGACCGGTGCCAAACCGACCGCATCCCAACAGGTCAAAGTGCAGTATCACGGCTGGCTGGATAATCAGAAGGTGTTCGACAGTTCCTACGGTCGAGGAGCAATTTCGTTTGGGCTCGATCAGGTGATTCCTGGCTGGACAGAGGGGATGCAACTCGTGGGACAGGGGGGGATGATTGAACTTCAGATCCCGGGGAATCTCGGATATGGTGAGAATGGATCGCCGCCCGACATTCCCCCGAACGCGACATTGCATTTCATTGTGGAACTGCTGGAAGTGCGATAAGCCGCCTTCTGTTCAATGGAATGAGAAACTGGTCGCAGTTACCCGGAGTTTCCCCATGACAATGCATCCGCTGCTCAATCGACGAGCCCTTTTGGGGAACTTCAGTACGGGACTGGCTGGGCTGGCACTGGCATCGCTCAGTGCGGGACGGTCTGCTCTTGCCAGTGATCAGGGAGTGATTCGTCCGGTCATCGATCCCTCGCAGCCGCATGCTCCCCGATTGTCGCACTTCGCCCCCCACGCGAAAAATGTGCTGATGATCTTCTGCTCGGGGGCGTTGAGCCATGTGGACACATGGGACTACAAGCCGGAATTAATTAAACGGCATGACACCCCCATGCCGGGTAGCGATAAGCTGATTACGTTTCAGGGTGAGAACGGGAATCTGATCAAGAGCCCGTGGGAGTTCCGGCCGCGTGGAGAGAGCGGCAAAATGATCAGCGATCTGTTGCCGAATCTGGCGGGCCTGGCAGACGAGATCAGCTTCATTCATTCGATGACCGCCAAGTCCAACACGCACGGTCCCGCTGAAAATCAGATGAGTACCGGCTACACCCTCGATGGGTTTCCCGGGATGGGGGCGTGGGTCAGTTACGCCCTGGGGAGTGAGTGTCGGGATCTCCCCGCGTTTGTCGCAATCCCCGACCCGCGGGGAGTCCCGCAGGTTGGATCGAATCACTGGAATTCCGCGTTCCTGCCTGCCACGTTTCAGGGGACGGCATTCAACGCGGAACGTCCGATCCCACACCTGAAGCGCCCCGAGGCGATCACACCGGAGTCCGACCTGGCCACACGGGAGTTTGTGCGGTTCCTGAATGAGCAGCAACAAACCGCCCACCCCGGTGATCGCCAGCTGGCGGCCCGGATTGCCAGTTATGAAATGGCCGCCCGGATGCAGCTGTCCGCGGCGCGGATCGTTGATTTTGCGGAGGAGACCCCCGCGACGCTTGCGGCCTATGGGGTCGATTCGTCGAATAAAACGCAGGCAGGATTCGCTCGCAATTGTCTGCTGGCCCGGCGACTGATTGAGAAGGGGGTGCGGTTCGTGCAGCTCTTCAATGGCGCGTATGCCATGGGAGAAGGGGTGGGTAACTGGGACGGGCACAAGACGCTGCAGCAGCAGTACAGCCTTCATGCCCCGATTCTCGATCAACCGGCTGCGGCGCTGATTCGTGACCTGAAACAGCGCGGACTCCTGGAAGAAACCGTTGTGGCATTTGTCACCGAGTTTGGGCGGATGCCGACTTTTCAAAAAGGGGCCAGCGGACGCGACCACAACCCCAAGGGGTTCACGGTCTGGCTGGCGGGAGCGGGGATCAAACGCGGTCACAGCTATGGCGCAACCGACGAGTTCGGTGCGAAGGCCGTGGAGAATGTGACTACGATCTACGATCTGCATGCGACGTTACTGCATCTGCTCGGGCTGGATCACGAGCGATTGAGTTATTACCACAACGGGATCGAGCGGCGGCTGACCGATGTGCATGGCCATGTCATCCACGATGTGCTGTCGTGAATGGGAACCAGCCACCTTCCGACAGGTTCGGAAAGGCGGCTGGGATTGTCCGCTCGCGGTCGGGCGTGGGGTTTACGAGATTAGCTGAGCGCGTTCAACAGATAGGATTTCCCCGCAGCCAGAGCCTCATCCAGCTTCTCCGGCATGCGGCCCCCGGCTTCGGCCATGTCGGGCTTGCCACCGCCGCCGCCGCCCGCGATGGCGGCTGCGGCTTTGACGCAGTCGCCGGCTTTGGCTTTCTTGAGTTGGTCTTTGCTGACGGCGGCGATGAAGGCCACCTTGTCATCAATGACCGCTCCGAGCAGGATGGCCACCGTTCCACCGTTGGCGATTAGTTCGTTGGCATACATCCGCAGTTGATCGCGGTCGACCTTGTCGAGCTTCTGGCAGATGAGCTTCGATCCACCAACGGTCTCGGCGTTCGCGAGGAGTTTCGCCGCGTTCTGGGCGACAGCGGCCTTGCTGTAGAAGGCAATCTCTTGCTTGAGGGCGCGGATTTCGTCCTGCATCGCGGTGACGCGGCTGGGGATGTCGCGCTGGGGGGACTTGAGGGCGGTGCCGAGTTGCTTGAGGAGGGAGTCCTGTTCGCGGACGCTGTCGATTGCCTTCTCGCCGGTGAGGGCGGTGATGCGGCGGATGCCTGCGGCAATCGGTTCTTCGCTGATGACGCGGCAGAGGCCGACCTGTCCGGTACTGGTCAGGTGGGTGCCGCCGCAGAGTTCTTTGCTGAAGTCGCCCATGGAGACCATGCGAACGATGTCGGGGTACTTTTCGCCGAAGAGAGCCATCGCTCCGGAGGCTTTGGCCTCTTCGATCTTCATGAAGTTGATCGAGACCGGGGCTCCCTCGACGATCTTCTCGTTGATGATCTTCTCGACTTGGAGCAGCTCATCGGGAGTCATCGCCGATCCGTGCGAGAAGTCGAACCGCAGTTGGTCGTTGTCGACCTTGGAGCCACGCTGGGTGGCGTGATGGCCGATGACTTGGTGCAGGGCGTGATGCAGGATGTGCGTGGCCGAGTGGGCGCGGCGAATGCCTGCGCGGCGAGTCGGTTCGACGGTGGCTTTGATGGTGTCGCCGACCTTGATCGAGCCGGACTTGAGCATACCGAGATGTACGAGTAGTCCCGAATGCTTGGTGCAGTCAGTCACTTCGAAGTGGCCACTGCCGATCAGAGTTCCCGTATCGCCGACCTGTCCGCCCGATTCGCCGTAGAAGGGGGATTGATCGAGGATGATCTGAACTGGAAAGCCGATTTCAGAGAGGCTCATGACCTGCTCCGGCTCGGCTGAACCCGGATGCAACTTGAGGATGCCGACGACCTGAGCTGTGGACTCGGTGGCGTCGTATGCCAGGAACTTCGTGTCGCCGACTTCCTGCTGAATCTTGTCCAGCGGCCCAGCGGACATGACGCCCCATGACCCCTGGCCGCTCTTCTCCTTGTGGGCTTGCTCGGCTTCCCGGAACCCGATGTTGTCGACGGTCAGCCCGCGATCCGTCGCGATCGCAGAGGTCAGATCGAACACGAACCCATCGGTCTGATGCAGGTCGAACACCGCTTCGCCGGGGAGCACTGACCCTCCGTCCTGGCGGACCTTTTCGACCAGTTTGTCAAACTTCGACAGCCCGCGATCGATCGTGGCGAGGAACGTCGACTCTTCATCGCGAATCGTGTTGACCACGCTCTTTTCGGTCTGCGTGATGTCGGGATACGGGCCCTTCATCAGGTTGATAACGGTCGGCACCAGCGTGTGCAGGAACGGCTCCTGCTTGCCGAGCAGATACCCTTCGAGCAAGGCCCGCCGCAGCAGCAGGCGGATGATGTACTCCGCCCCGTTGGCACCGGGGGCGACCCCTTCATGGATCGCGAACGTACAGGCCCGCACATGGTCGGCGATGCGGCGCATCGCGCGGCCCGACTTACCCGCGTACTCGTACTTTACTCCGACTGCATCGCCCGCTGCGATGCACAGCGGCTTGAGCGAGTCGATCTCGAAGTTGCTCAGAACGCCTTGCAGAACGCTGGCGGTCCGCTCCAGTCCCATGCCGGTGTCGATGTTTTTCTTCGGCAGCGGATGCAGATTGTTCGGCGGGCCACCGACGCGGTTGAACTGGGTGAAGACCAGGTTCCAAATCTCAACTGGTTCGGGGGCTCCGGGGGTGAGGTAATAGATCTCACTGCACGGACCGCAGACGCCATCGGGGCCTTGCGAGGGAGCCGACGCGGGCCAGAAGTTCTCGGCCTCATCGAGCCGCGAGATGCGGTTGGGATCAAGGCCGATCTCCTTGTTCCAAATGCCGTACGCCTCGTCATCGTCGAGGTACACAGTCACCGTCAGCCGGTCCTTCTCCAGCCCGAGCCACTGCTTCGAGGTCAGAAACTCCCAGGCCCAGTGGATCGCCTCTTTCTTGAAGTACCCGCCGAACGAGAAGTTCCCCAGCATCTCGAAGAACGTGTGGTGCCGCGTCGTGACCCCCACGTTTCCGATATCACCCGTCCGCACGCACTTCTGGCAGGTCGTCGCGGCTGTGAAGTCGATCGGTCCGATGCCGAGGAACTGGTTCTTGAACTGGTTCATCCCGGCGGGCGTGAACAGAACAGTCTTGTCCTGACGGGGAATCAGCACATCGCTGGGCCGCCGGACGCACCCCTTCGACTCGAAGAACGAGAGATACTTTTCGCGGAGTTCGTCAGTTTTCATCGGATCGGACACACAGGGCCAGCGGGCAGTGAAGTCTGGATTCTAGGGGCCAAGGCGGATCGGCTGAAGTGTGAATGTCGGGAACAGATCAGTGAGGGGGCATGTTACGAACACAGGTCGTCGGGTGGGTCAAACTTGCCTGCCCCCTCGATCTCCGGGAAAACGATCTCTTTGGAGGCATGCAACAGACAGGATTGTGTCTGCCGGGCCGATTTATTCGCTCTC
>QWPB01000174.1 GCA_003671275.1 Planctomycetota bacterium
GACCGGCTCTTGATGTGGCTGTGGGGATTCTCACGAATCGATGATGTGATTGCCTTTCCGTGGGAGCGAGCGTAATTCAGTTTGATTTCTAAACAATCACAACTTATTCTAATTCACCTGCATTGATGGCATCGTCTCGATACCATCTGATTGTAAGGTTGAGGTCTGTGCCACACTGGCACCGGCTCTGACGTGGCCCCTCTGTTGATCTGGAATCCGGGCATTCGCCCTCCGAGGTACTGATGAAGAGTCTGGCTTTTTGGAACCGTCGGGTTGTCTTGCGGGGATTGTGGCTGTCTTCTCTGGCGGTTCTGATCTGGAGTGGTTGCCAGAAGGATGCCCCGGCTCCCGCTCCGAATTCCGGAACAGGAGTGGCCCCCGTCGCTGGTGAGGTGAAGCGGGTCATCATGTTGACCAATGGCGATGATCCGTTCTGGGATGCCATGCGTCGCGGAATGGAAAAGGCCCAGGAAGATTTTCAGCTGGGTGAAGTCGGTCTGAAGGCCGAACTCGACAAGGGCGATTTCTCCGAAAACTCCCAGATCGACAAACTCAAGCAATACGCCAGCCAATCGGATGTGGCCGCCGTGGCGATCTCGTCCGTCGATGCCAGCAATGAGGCGATCGCGGAAGCGATGCGTGAGTTGCGGAAGAAAGGCGTGGAAGTGCTCTGCATCGACTCGGATATGAGTCGTGAGCTGAAGGATACCCGGTTCGCCTACCTGGGAACGAATAATCTGGTCGGTGGCCGGGAACTGGGCAAATGCATGAAGGGACTGCTCCCCGAAGGCCAGTACGCTACATTCGTGGGTCTGAAAGATGTCCAGAACGCCATCGAGCGCATTGGTGGTGTTGCGGAGGGGGCTGGAGAGAAGTTCACTTCCGTCGAAAGCCTGGGTGATAAGGGCGATCAGAATCAAGCCCAGGAGAATGTCAAAACAGCCCTGAACAATCACCCGGAGATCAACTGCCTCGTTGGGATCTGGGCCTACAACGCCCATGCCATTGTCCAGGTCGCGGACGAACGCGGGGTTCGCGAGAAGACCAAGATCATCGCCTTTGACTGTGCCCCCGCCGCCGTCGATGACATGGATGCGGGCAAGATTGACGCCCTGATCGTTCAGAACCCGTACCAGATGGGTTACATCGGGACCCGCCTGATGAAGGCCCTTGTCCAGAAGGACGGAGCTACCATTCAGGAAATCTTCCCCAGCTACGACCCGGCAACCGGCAAGTTCAGCGAAGAAAATGGCGACATCTACACCACCGAATTGCGGGTGGTGGTGCCGAACGAACAGTCGCCTCTGAAGCCGGAGATGTTCGATGCCGGGACGAAGTTCTTCTACTTCAAAGATTTCAAGACCTGGCTGGCCGAGCGCAAGCTGATCGGCTCCTGAACCGCCTAAGTCCGGTTGCCGTTGAGAGTGCTCGACGTGCCATGTTGGTTTGTGACACGTCGGGCCCAGCGCCCGCTCCCCCCCGGAGAGTTCGCATGGCCGAGCGCGAATCCCCCAGCTTCTTCAGCCGCTACCGCAACGAATTTGGCCTCGTGATTGCGATTCTGGTCGTTCTCGGTATCACGATTCTTGTGAACCAGGACTACCTGCGCGACCCGATGCGAAACATGCGTGACATCCTTCAGGAAACTTCACTCCTGGGGATCTTCACGCTGGGTGCGGCGGTGGTGATCATTGCTGGGGGAATCGATCTATCGGCGGGGTCGGTTATCCTGTTTTCCGCGTCCGTGTGTGCCCTGATCCCCTACATGCTGGGGCCAGTGGACGCCAATGGAATTCCGATCTCCAAGCAGGCCAGTTCAATCGTGGTCTGCCTGGGAATTGGAGCGGCTATTTTCACGGGCTTCCTGATTGGCACGTTCCATACGTGGCTGATCACCATCATCCGGCTGCCTCCATTCGTGGCGACGCTGGCCACCCTCGTCGGCCTGCGCAGCCTGGCCAAGACCATGAATAGCGCGGTCACCTCCGCGCTGGGGAATCAGACGACCACCCTGGACGCCAAGGCCGCTCTGTTTTCGGACCTGCGGGTCTGGTGGATGCCGCTGGTGATCTTTCTGGTACTCGGCGTCCTGTTCTGGATATTGATGAATCGCACCGTCATCGGGCGTCATCTGTACGCCATGGGGGGCAACGAAGAAGCCGCTCGCTTGAGCGGAATTAACACCGATCGTCTGAAATGGCTGGCCTATTCGATCGGCTCGATCACGGCATCGATCGCCGGGGTTCTCTATGCAGCAAAGGTCAGTACCTGCAACCCGTCGACCATGGCTGTAGGGTACGAACTGAATGCCATTGCCGCGGCAGTCGTGGGCGGGTGTGGACTGCAAGGGGGGACTGGTCTGATTCCGGGCGTCATGCTGGGCGTCCTGTTCCTGCAGATCGTTGTCGATGCCGTTGCGAAAGTGGTCAAGAGCGGGTCCGACGATTGGAAAGGACTGATCGTCGGCTTTCTGGTGGTGCTGGCGGTCGCCTTCAACGAAATCCGTCGGGGAGGTTCCACGGGGCAGAAGCGTCTGTTGCCGGGAGCCATTGGCTGGGTGACAGCCCCGCTGCTGAGCCTGATCGCCGGACTAGTCGTCTTTGTGGCCGACACTAAACATCGCCCGGCGATTGGCGGAACCGTGGCCGGCATCTCTTTGGCATTACTCATCATTCGCAAGATGATGGAAGACGCTGCGGCAAACCGCTCCAGTCGTCCGCAATAGACCGTGGGGCAGTCCCCGGCGACGACTACGGCTGCCCTCGGATCGGCGAAAACCGCCGCAGGGACTGACCGCCTATCGGTCAGTCGTCGATTGATCTTTACCCGATTTCGGGGTTGCCGTACCGTTCTGCTCAGATTGTCGCAGAGCCGAGGATGGCTGATGCGAACTTTCCCGGAATTCTAGCGGACGTGAATGCCGCAGAGCCGCAAGCCAATCAGGCGACCTGTCGCCGTCGGAAGGAGCCGAATCGCATGCCCCGTCAAACTCTGATGTATGCCCTGTGTGCCTTGATCGCCGTGGGCGCTGGTGCCGCCGGATCGTGGCTTAGCCGTGCCAAGGCTGGCGTGGCCGTCGTCGACCTCGACAAAGTCGCCAAGGAACTCGGTCGCGTGGATATGATGGAAAACGATCTGCGTTCGGCCCAGAACACCCTGGCCAACCAGCTCGCCGGTGTCCAGAAGCAGGCCATCGAAAAACTCAACGAGATGAAGTCTGGCCTCGGTGAAACCCCGGCGGAAGAAGACCTCAAGAAGTTCAACGCCACCGCCCAGGCCACCCAGATCCAGTTCAACAATCTCCAGCGGCAGGCCGTCGCCAAGATTGGCGAACGGCGTGACATTCTGGTCTTCAGCTTCCGTCAGGAAGCCCGTCCGGTTGTAGAGAAGATCGCTAAGTCCAAGGGAGCGGCGACCGTCATCACCAAGAACGAAGCGTTCACCTTCGACAACACCGTCGATATCACTCAAGAGGTGATCGACGAGATGAAGGCCAATCCGGCCAAGGCTCCCGCAGCCAAGCCCGCTCCAGCAGCTCCGGCTGCGGCCAGCGGAACCCAGGTCCGCCAGGCTTCTGCCACGACCACCCGTCCCGCTCCAGCAGCGGCCCGTCCCGCACCGGCAGCTGGAACCGAAGCGGCTCCGGCTCGTCGCGCTGAGAAGTAAGCCTCGAATGACTTCGTGAATTGAGCTCATCCAGCGCCCCGCAACCTGAAGGTTGCGGGGCGTATGGCATTAAAGCGGCCCACCGGCCAGCATCACGCGGGCTACTGTACAAGAAACACCTTGAGGCGATTATCCGTTTCACCATAGAGTCCGCGCGAATCACGGGGGGCTGCGCGCCGCCCCGGCATGTCGACAGCAGGCAGGATGCGAGACTGTGGACTATCAGTTCGGATCACCCGCGAAAGTCTGTGCGGCCAGCGGGAAACCGCTGGGCCCCGGATCCGAGTGTATTTCCGCACTGGTCGAGCAGAATGGTCGACTGGTCCGGCTGGACTATCTGCTGGAACACTGGCCTGGCGAACCACTGCACGCGGTCGGCACCTGGCGCTTTCGGGTTCCGGAAGCCACGGTACAAGCCCAGCGGGTTCTGGACACCGACACTCTGTTGAGATTCTTCGAGCAGCTGACGGAAGATGCCAATCCGGGGCTCGATCGGATGCGGTATGTGCTCTCACTCCTCCTGCTGCAACGTCGACGACTGAAGCTGGAAGGTTCGCGTCGCGACGGAGAGACGGAACAACTGCTGTTCCACGGCTCCAAGGGGGAAGGGCCTTTCGAGGTTCCGGATCACCAGCTGACAGCCGATGAGATCAGCCAGTTGCAGACCGAAATGGCCCTGCAGATTCAAGCGTCTGAGAATCAGGCCGCCTGAACCATCACAGCACGAACCATCACAGCACAAGGACGTGCGATGACCATCCGATTTCCAACTGCTGCCTGGCGCCACGGTTCGCCGTTGACGCACGCCGTGCGGACGATCTGTGGGGGATGGTTCGCACTGATGTTGCTGACCGGAATGACCGGGTGTGTTTCCATCGGAATCTGGCCAAACCGTCCCGGGATTGTCCAGACAGAACCACCACTGTCTCCGACCGCAACCGCCGAGGAAGTGCTGGCGCGGGTCAACAAGAACTGTTACAGCGAATTCTCTCCGGAGGGTCTGCGGCGATATCGCTGCGATGACATGCGGGTCACGATGAAGGGGGTTCCGGTTCCGCTGAAAGCCTCGATGATCATCGAAGCCCCGCGTAACCTGCGGATCCGGGTGAGTGCTCCGCTCACGGGTGGCGAAGGCTTGGATGTGGGCTCCAATGACGAACAGTTCTGGTACTGGTCCAATCACTCCCAGCCCGAGAATGTCCTGCTGTGTAATCACGATCATGTGTCGTATGCCACACAGGTGATGTCTTTGCCGCTGCCGTTTCGCCCCGACTGGCTGATGGAGGTTCTGGGCGTCATGCCCATCTCAGGCAAAGATTTCCAGGTACAACGCGCCAACGCCCGATCATCGATTGCCGAACTGGTTTCCATTGAACGCCTGCCCAATCAGCAAGCGGTACGAAGAATCGCAAAAATCGATACGCGTCTGGGCATCATCCTGGAACATCGAGTCGAGTCGCTGGAAGGCCAGATGATTGCGAAGGCGACACTCACCCGGCACCTGCGTGATCCCCAGTCACGGCTGGTACTGCCTCGCGAATTCCGGATCGAATGGCCCGCAGCCGGACAGAATTTATCCCTGACTATGGAGTTGAATACGATCGAGTTCAATCCGTCTGCGGAACCGGTTGCGATGTGGCAACCGCCACAGATTAACGGCAGTCCATCGCTCGACATTGGCTTGCTGGCACTGCGGGAACTGGGGATCAAGGCCTCCGATATTCCGTCCAGTTCGGCTTCCCGTGAGATCCCGGAAACACCCGGTTCGGCCCTGATGGAAGATGACAGTGAGCCCGCCGGCCCGTTCGATGGAGTCGCAGGCTCGCCCGCCAACGACGATGAATGGGAACTGGACGAAGACCACTTGCCACCGATCGGTCGGGGAATTCGCCAATCCGCCAGTACCCTCACCTCCCAGGGGGCCGCCCCCCTGTTCGAGGAACCGCCCGCGATCGACACCGTTCCCGCCACCGAGGCCAGTTCGGACAATGCTCGTCCCTTCCCGGACTGAGGGGCGAAACGGGAGTCCGACAGCGGGGTTTGACACTTTTACAGGAGCGTCCCCCACCGGGCGCTGGGGAAAAAATTCCTCTGGAGGCGAAACGCCTCGAAGCGGTAGGATGCTAGCGAAGTCCGTTTCGACGGTCTGGCCAGGATGCCCATGGCGGGGTGAGCACGTTGTGCCCTCCGCTGATTTCGGTGGAAGGATTCCCCGGTGACTCAACGCCTGTTCGCTCCGCGCACTGTCGCTTCGATCGTCTGGTGTGCCTGCCTGCTTTGGACAGGTCACTGCGCTGTCTGGGCTCAGGCCACCAAGCTGACACCACGCCCCACCACCGGCAGCAACGGGGCTCGACAGCCGGCCCCCGCCCAAGGCAGCGTAGGACCATCCATTACCCCGGCAGTCCGTCCGCCATCCGGGGGAACCCGGCCAGCACCGTTGGCGAGCGCCAACGTGGCCGATCCTGAAGTTCAGGTTCTGACCGTCTCCGCTGAAATGCGGGCACTCCTGCAGCAGTGGGAGCGGAAGACCTCCGGTTTCACTTCCATGGAATCGAAAATATTCCGCCGGGAATATGACCATGTCTTCTACACGGAGACTCGTTCGGAAGGAAAACTATACTACGTCCA
>QWPB01000118.1 GCA_003671275.1 Planctomycetota bacterium
CGAGATACCCGAACCACGCTGGCTCCCAGCGAACTCCCGGTCACCAACCTGTTTCTACACGAACACCCCGTGAAGGTTCATTCCTTCACGGGGTGTTTTGCTTGACCACCCCACCCATGCACCACCTCATTTCTCGCAAGGCATCTACTCAGCGCCGCGTGACTCTCGATGCCGTCGCTCCACCGCGCTGGATTCCTCTTGCGTGAGCAGCCCCCAGTTCAAGGCCTGGTCCTGACGATAATTCTTTCCAAGCGTTAATGCCGTCATCGCTTTGGCTATTTCATATCCCAGATAGTACGCATGGGCGGCATCCGAGAGCGGGGCCTCCTTCTGCATGGCATCGAAGACGGCATAGGGGTCCGTCCCCGACCAATGCCCGTCGCGATTCATCAGATGCAGCACGCCCTCCTCCGCAAAGATCCGAAAATTCGGATCTTTCAACTGCGAAGCCAGTGCTGCCAGGGCATCCTTCCCGTACTGTCGTCGCCGGGAATCACGCAGCATTACCAGTGAGTCGTCGAGGTGCTTGGCGATGGTCCGGTGCTCAACAGCATGTTTAACCACCCGCCGCGCGCGATCGAACTCCCGGACGGCCGATCCACACCAGCTCGCAACTTCGGTTGTCAGAATTGACGTAATCCCCAGCTCTTCACAGATCCCCGCCAGCACGAGATTCACCCCGGCACTATCGACTTCCGCCAATTCTGTGACGTTTCCCACTCCCATCAACACCGGGATCTCGGGCCAGCGCAGGCGGGCCGCCCGGTATCGATCCAATGAAGCGGAAAAACCGACACCAATGGGCTCCAGAATCGGATCAATTCGAAAGCGGGCTCCCGCGTCCGTCAATTCGTCGATCGTCCCTTGCAGTGTTTCCAGTTGTCGATGGTCGTCGGGGATGGCGACCAATTCGGCGAGGCAGTGCTTTGCCCAATGGATATTGGTGCGATTAACGGACAGGATCAATTCGACTCCCGCCTCGACGGCCGCCTCGACCTCCTGTTGCTGAAAGCTATCGATGGAGACACGAAAGCCTTGCTCGCGAAGCGCCCGTACGGTGTCCCCGGCACCAGACCAGTGCTCACCGGGTATGCAGCCCAAATCGATCAGATCCGCTCCGGACTGCCGATAATGCTCTGCTTGTCGCAGGATGGCATCCTGTGTCAACCGCGGTGCGTGATTGATTTCCGCCAGAATCTGAATGCGATAGGCATCCAGGGAGACGGCTTGACGCTGCCCCACCCCCAGATACTCCGGCAGATCCAGGATCTCACGTGGCCCCGATTCAAAAGGCACTCCATATTTCTGGGTCAGCCGACCCGGATCACCCTGACAGTAACCCGGCAGAATCACGCGGTCATAATTCGCGTCGGTCGGCCAGTCGAATTTTCGCTCGATCCATCCCGTATGCATCAGGGCGGCCACCGAGATCGGCAGCACATGAATCGATAACTCAAAGGGCGCTTTCGCCTCGATCTCGGCAACGGTGCGGCGCACCGCAGCTTCGGCGAGTCGTCCTGTGAGCAGAAGTATGCGTTGGCGCGACATGACCCGCCGAGCAGAGAGTGAAGCGTCCGAGGTCTCGCCCCGGTGCCGACATTGTGATCGGCAACCGGTGCCAAGGGAATCCCCGGCCCGCATCCATTCTCGAGATGGCTCCCACCGGCTCATGCCGGATAACGGTACCCCTGTTCTTCCAACTGCTCCTCCGGTCGGTTGATCGGCTGAAACCGAGAGTACAAGAAGCCCTCTTTACATTGCAAACAAACCGCCTGGACACCAAATCGCGAGGCTTGCAATCGCATCGCTTCTCGTAAGCGATCCCCCCCACACGCGGCCGACAGTGAGATCGGTGTTCCACAATGCGGGCAAAATATCTGTGCGGCAACCATGATCAGTCCTCGATCAGTGACTGGCTGAAGTGGGAAATGTTGACGTAGCTTCCACTCTTGTCGGCGATTTTACCCCACCCCCTGACAGCTTGTTGTCAGGGGTCTGCCACGTTGCAGTGGAATTCCGCAATACCTTGTGATTGGCCCTCGGACCGATGCAAGGTATTCTCTGCCACTGACAGGTGAATCCCGACATCGGGACCACTGAGCCACGGAGGGGAACGGCATGGCACGCGACACCGTCTTTCAGTCTGATCTTCCGGCGGATGAACCGCCGATCATGCCGCCACGCCCCCCCGGCTCCAACAGCTTCAACCCCGACGATGACAGCTTCGATGAAGCGTTACGTCCCACGCGACTGGACCAGGTCGTCGGTCAAAAAAGAGTTGTCGGGCTCATCAAAATTATGCTCGACGCCTGCAAGAAACGCGGCGACACACTCGGGCATCTGCTGCTCGATGGCCCGCCGGGAATCGGAAAGACCACGCTGGCCACTGTGATCCCCAAAGAGCTGGGAGTGGAGCTGCAAATCGCCGCGGGCCCCGCGATCCAGGCTCCCAAGGATCTGCTGCCGTATCTGACCAATGCTTCCCACGGGTCGGTGCTGTTTATCGACGAAATCCACCGCCTGCCGCCAGCGGTCGAGGAATTTCTCTACCCGGCGATGGAGGACTTTCGGATCGATATCGCACTGGGCGATGGCCTGAATGCCCGCACAATCAATATGCAGCTGAAGCCATTCACCGTCATCGGGGCCACGACCCGGGCCGGAATGTTGACCGCCCCTCTCCGCGATCGCTTTCCGTATCGTGAACACCTCGACTTCTACGAGCCGGAGGACCTGACTGAAATTGTCCGCCGGAATGCCAAGAAGCTGAGAACGTCCATTAGTGTGGAAGCCGCTTCTGAAATTGCCCACCGCAGCCAAGGCACGCCGCGCAAAGCCAACAACCTGCTGATGCGAACCCGTGACTTTGCAACGCTTCAGGACCCCGATGGGCTGATCACCGATGCAATCGCCAAGCTGGCGCTGGAGATGCTGGAAATCGATCAGCTGGGGCTGGAAAAACAAGACCGGCGGTACATGGAAACCCTGTATACGATCTTCGCGGGCGGCCCCGCCGGGCTGTCCTCCTTAGCGCATAGCATGAGCGTGCCCCCGGATACACTCGAAGACGATGTCGAGCCGTTCCTGCTACGATCGGGGATGATCCAACGGACTCCGCGTGGGCGGGTGTTAACCGCCCACGGCTATGAACACCTGGGCAAGGTCTACCCCGTGGCAGGAATCCCCGGCACGATCGTTGGCGGGCAGCGCAAGCTGTATTGAACCAGTGGCGAATCCCTTCGAAGTACAAAACTGTCGGAGACTGATCGATCCGTGCTCATTCATGTACGTTCTCCGGAATGGCCATTGCAAACGAAAATATCTTGGCCAGCCACCACCCAGCCCCCCCATCCTCGCAGACCGCTCGATTTGAAAACGCATTTCACAGACCGGGGTTTGAGTCTGAGCGGTAGCCGTGATATACCGACGCAGTCGTGCTCAACACTTCCCCTTCAGTTGGATGAACTCTCATGGCTGACACCCCTCTCGGCGGTCCGGTTGGTGGACCTGTGGATCAGGAACAAGGCGTGCGGATCGAGCTGGATGATGCCGCCGTGGATGGTCTTTATGCCAATCTGTGCCGCGTATCGAGCACTCCCGAAGAAGTGATTCTTGACCTGGCCCTGAACCCTAATCCAATGGGAACGCCGGTGCAGCGGATTCGCGTCTCGCAGCGAGTGATCCTGAATCACTTCACGGCCAAGCGGCTGGCAGCGCTGTTGACCGCCACCGTGCAGCGGCACGAGCAGGTCTTTGGCCGGCTGGAAACCGATGTTCGCAAGCGGGTGCAGGGCGACATTTCTGCCCGTTAGACCGAGGTGATCGCAATCACTCCAGTGTCACTGGCAGCCTGACCGGCTGCCAGTTTTCGCTTCACGGCATCCGTCGAGCGAAAGTATCACCCCGATCCATTGGGCGGGAAAGAAGGCAGAAAGGACGAGCGGGCTGAGGAGTGGCCGTGGGGTTCGGCGTACGCCCGCCGCAGGCCGCCGAGTGAGCGTCCGTGGTTATCGATCCCCAGCGATCTGCCGTTACCTCGTCAGTGGCGAGCGTGGGTCAACAAACCACAGACCGAAACCGAGGTCAACGCCGTCCGCAGCGCCCCAGAGGAAGACCCCGAAATGAGACCTGACCCCGTTACTGCTTGCGAACAAACAACCAGACCGGGCAGAACCATCAAGGAGCCTTCTCAGGAACTGTAATCGTCGTGGTCCGCGACCGAAATGCGACGGGCCACTTTCCACCCTCGGGAGTCTGCTTTTCCCCAAACAAGAACAGCTTGTTCGCGTAGATCGACTCGTTGATCTCCGTGGTCACCTGATACTTTCCGGGCGGCAAACTGCCGGAGTAGGGTTCTGTTCCCCCGACGACGCAGTCGCGGGGCATTGTGACCGAATCTGACACGATTCGACGAAACCGTCCCGATCCTCCCCACAGGCGAGTGAATCGATCAAATGGCTGTCCATCTTCGCGGGAAACAACGACTCTCGTGGGCTGATCCGCCTTTTCGTAGATATTGAAATTGCGGATCGCAAGCATGGCATCGGTGGGATTAACGAATCTTGTCGTCACGCTCAGATCGCCCTTGGTGTCGACCCGGTACTCGGATTCCACAGCGGAAAACTGTGTATCAACCCCTTCGGGCACGATCGGGTGATAGACACCTTGGGCATCGACCTCGACGATGGCGGGTGGCGACGCAAACGCGGGCTCATCCAGACTCGGATCATTCCACTCTTTGAGCCATCGTTGCTGTGATTCAAATGAGCCATTCTCCTCGGGACTACGAAATTCAATTCGCTTTGTCGCCAGCAGGATCAGGTAGTATCGGCCAGCGGGAACAACGGGGAGGTCCGCCAGATCGTGGGAAGGCCTCTGATCCTTTCCGAGTCGGCCTGGCGCGGTATCGGGACTCAGCGTCCAGAAGCTGCGCCCCGAGACGGAGTGCCGCCACATTGGCCCCCAATGATCGGAACATTGCGGAACAGTCATTCCCAAGGAATTGCGAGTTACCGTGTGCAAGATCTTATAACTTGAATCAGTCAGGACAATGTAATAGGGCCGCCCCCAGGGGTATCGCCCCAAGGGATTGAACAGGGTCGCAAGGGAGTCATCTGTGCGGAACGTAGTGATCAAAACCATACGAACCAAGCCATTTTCGGTAGATTCTCGAACACGCAACTCAAGAAACGCGGACTCTCGAGTCCGCTGAGGCAATGAAGACAGGTCCACCTCCTGGGCTGACAAACCTTGAATCCATGCAATCAGTGTTGCCATGACCAGAGTCGTCCACACTTCCTTCATGTGCAAGTCCTTCCATTGCCAACAACCAGAATGAATGCCGTCCGTCATAGAATCGGAACGTAATCGCTATCGTTCTTGTAGATTCGAAACCATTCAGGGAGCTCGGATGCTTCGAATGTCATGAACGTTGGAGGCGACTGTACTCCAATAAACTTCCAAACACCAATCTGCTTCTCAACTGTCCAGTCAAACGACCACTCTGTCGTGTAGAGTGAAACCCATATCGAATCCAGAGAACTGCGCCTGTACATTAAGTACATTTTCGCTCCAAATTCCCTTCTAACTTCTGTGTACCCAGAATGGTTATAAGGCAACAGAGGAGAATCTGATACCGTGGCCTCATCTTTGTACACAACACGATTGTCAACACCAGAAGGTCTATGATAAGTCGTTGGAAGTTCACCCAAACGACGCGCTGTGACATAATCATAGTCAACGATCTGAGTCCACCGATAAGTGTTAGACGTATCGATATCAAGGGATCTTTCGAACGATATACCGTGTGCGCCAATGTCAACACTGTCCTTTCCATCGCCATCTACAGTAAATCTCGGTATTTCCGTGGCATTAACGTCAACCGTCACGTTGGGGCTATTGATAACAAACGATGCGTCATCAATTTGAGCCTGCCCGATTGCATTGGCCGAAACAGAGATTTCCATGGTACCACCATCAATCCAATAAAAGTCAATGGATTGATTGCCGATCTCGTCACCCGTCAGCAAGATTTCATCCGCTTTTTCAGGACCATCCGGATCGGCCACATCGCCTTCACTATATCCCGTGTAACCATCAATCGCATTTCCACCAATGCACCATTCAAACGTCGCAATCCCTGGCACAGCCGGGAACTCCCCTCGGCTCGCGACGGAGACGGCCACCTTTTCCCCGACCCAAACATTCAGCATCGCAGCATTCGCATCGAGATCGTTTCCATTCCGGCTGATGTAGAGTTCTACCAAATCGACCGTTACGGTC
>QWPB01000162.1 GCA_003671275.1 Planctomycetota bacterium
CGAATCGGAAGAAGTCAGCGGTGTTCTGACAGCGGCGTCCGCCCAGTTGATGGGCCTGCCCGCTGGAGTTCCCGTTGTCGGGGGGGGGGGAGACCAGGCGGCCAGCGCGGTTGGCAACGGCATCGTTCGCAAGGGGGTTCTGTCAGCAACCATGGGGACCAGCGGAGTCGTCTTTGCCCATAGCGACGAAGTCCAGATCGATCCCGAAGGACGCGTCCATACGTTTTGCCATGCCGTGCGGGGCAAGTGGCATGTCATGGGCTGCGTCCTGTCGGCGGGCGGCAGCTTGCAGTGGTACCGCAATCAACTGGGCCAGTGTGAATCGGCGGTGGCCAAGTCACTCGGCCAGGATCCGTACGAAGTCATCACCGCCCAGGCCCAGCAGGCTCCCGCAGGCAGCGAGGGGCTGTTCTTCCTGCCCTACCTGACCGGCGAGCGGACACCGCATGCCGACCCGTATGCCCGCGCGGCATGGATCGGACTGAGCCTGCGGCATGGCCGTGCCCACATGGCCCGCTCGGTCATTGAGGGCGCGACATTCGCGATGCGGGACTGCCTCGAAATCATCCAAGAGATGAAGGTTCCCGTGAAGGAGGTGCGTCTCTCTGGCGGCGGGGCTCGCAGCGCCTTCTGGCGACAGTTGCAAGCCGACATCTACGGCGTGAAGACCGCGACTATCAACGCCAGCGAAGGCCCGGCCTTCGGTGTAGCCCTGCTCGCCGCTGTCGGAACGGGAGCCTACAAAAACGTCGTCGAAGCCTGCGACGCCACCATCAAAGTAACCGACTCCTGGCTGCCGGATGCGAAGACGAAAAAGGTCTACGACGCAGCCTACCCGCTGTATGCCGGGCTCTATCAGTCACTGAAGGGCAACTATGCCGCGATTGCCCGATTCGTGGCAGCACAGGGGTAAACACCCCGTCGTGATTGCAAGACTTTCCCGGCCCCATCCGGTAAGATTCCCGGTTCGTGCTCCGTTCCGCCCGTTGGTTTCGGGGCGTTTGACGCCCGCGTGTGAGGTTTGCCATGGCCCGTAAAGGGGAAATGTTCGCCGGTCTGTCCGTTGCCATTGTCACGCCGTTTGCCAACGGCAAAGTGGATGAAGCAGCCCTGCGGAAACTGGTTGACTGGCACATCACGCAGGGAACCGATTGCGTGGTCCCCTGTGGCACGACTGGCGAGAGTCCGACGCTCGACCACGAAGAGCACGACCGCGTGATTGCCATCACCTGCGAACAGGCGGCGGGCAAGATTAAGGTCATGGCCGGCACGGGCTCGAACAGCACCAGCGAAGCCGTCCGTCTGACAAAGGCTGCGGAAAAGGCCGGGGCCGATGGCGCCCTGGTTGTCGGACCGTACTACAACAAACCCATGGCCGAAGGATACTACCGCCACTTCGCGGCGATTGCCGAAGCCAGCCGCCTGCCCATTGTGATCTACAACATCCCGGGCCGGACCGCCAAAAACATCGAGGCGGACACCATCTGCCGCATCGGGGAAATCCCGACCATCGTGGCGGTCAAAGAATCAACCGGCTCAATGGACCAGGCCTCCCAAATCATTGCGGGCAGCCAGCTGAGCGTCCTCTCGGGAGACGATAGCCTGACGCTGCCCCTGCTCGCACTGGGTGGCAGCGGCGTGGTCTCGGTTGTGGGCAATATTGTCCCCGCCGATGTGAAGGCCATGCTCGCCGCCTGGAACGCTGGCCACATCGCCGAGGCTCAGCGCTGGCACGGCAAGCTGTTCCCGTTGTGCCGCGATCTGCTGTCGCTGGCCACAAACCCGATTCCGATCAAGGCGGCCATGCAGCGTCTGGATCGCGATACTGGCGATGTACGACTGCCGTTGACCGAACTGCCAGAAAGTGATCGAGTCAAGCTCGAACGCACGCTGAAAAATTACGGTCTGATCTAACTCCCCAAGGGCCGAACACTTTCCTCTGCGGGCGAGTTCGTCCCCATCCTCAAAGCCCACCGGTCTAATACTGGTGGGCTTTTTGCGGATGAGACATTCCCCTGCTGGCCATTAATCTTCCGGGGCATCTTTCGGCGGCAAAGCCGCCTTGCGGGGATAACCGATCCAGACCAGCGGCTTGGCCAGCTTGTCGGTCTGCTTCGTTTCGAGCAGCTTGAGTATCCCGAGTATCGTGCTATTGGTTCCCAGATCGCGTTCCAGCTTCTTGACAATCTCGGATGAGACGGCAGTGGCTCCCGACCCCTGCCCGCCCTGCAGGTACTTGCCCTTCTGATCGAAGACTGCCCACAGAATGGTGCGGGGATGGGCCTGTGCTCCGTCGCGAGCTTTATCCGCAGCTGCCCCCTTGACCCGCTGGGCACTCACTTGGAACAGGTCCACCCGTTCAAAGATCACCGCGAGCACATTCCAGTCCTTACCGCCGAAGAGACCAAACATGGCACCACCACCGAGAATCAATGCCTGAAGAAGATGTCAGAAGTTGGTGAGGTTACGCTCTCGCCGCCGGAACAGCAATCACGCCATACGGGAAGTCGAAAGCCCACACCGTCGGCCTACGATGAACGTGGCGGCCCCTTGTCGATCAATCCTTAGCGGGATACCGCGATTCTCTACCGCAGCTTGCCCGGCGGAAACTTGACACCGGACAGCGCCCGCAAGGCGGGTTCGCCCCAGTACGGCGTCGGTGTGTAGTCCCAGTCATTCAGCAGGCAGGGACTGGCCTTGGGGTGGAAGGACCAGGCGGTCCAATGGTACTGATTCTGTTGTACAAGACCGAGAAAGTCCGGAACCCACGTGACGGGAGCCTCGTGTTGTTCAGGAGGAATGAACTCCAGTCGTTCCTCCGTGGCACCGCATTCACCGATGAATATTGGATGGACCTTCGCAACTGCGATGAATTTTCCCTGCCAGTCACTTTTCCACGGATAGACATGTGTGGAATAGACGATCCCGTGGCCACCGCGATCGGCCAAGGCGTACCCCTTCAGAATTCCCGACAGATCGTACGACCAGTCGAGCCCGCCAGCAATCACGATGTTCCTGGCCCCCGTCTCACGAACTGCATCGACCAGGGCCTGCATTCCCACCGACTCAAATCCTTTGAGTTTCTCTTTGTTCTCCGTAACCACCAGGGAGTCGGATGACTTCTCCGTTGAGACAAATCCGCCGTCTCGCCAGACCTTCCAGCTCAGATCGTGCGGTTCGTTATACAACTCGAACAGGACCACGGGATGATCCTTGTAACGAGTGGCAACATCGCGCCAGAACTCCACGTGGACGGCCTCGGGCGCTCGGAACCGGTGCAGATCGAGGACCACGTACACCCCGTTTGCCCCCGCCAGATTGACGACATCATCTACCAGTTGACGATACCCTGCCCCACCATCGAGCTGATACGGGCCCGTCCCCTTCCAGAAGTTCTCTCGGATACAGAGGCGGATGACTCTGGCATGCCAGTCATTCAGCGAGACACGCACCGACTTCAGAATATTTTCCCCTCCGCCAGACCACTCCATGCTGGGAATCGAGACCCCTTGCAACCAGACCGGTTTGCCATCGGAATCGAGAATCTGGTTCCCCTCCACATGCAGCGTGGGGGGTAATTGAGAGGCTAGGGGTTTCGGAATCTGTGGCTGGACGAGAGCCGCTCGGCGGGCCACTTCGGCAGCCCGCTTTTTCGCATCCGCTTCGCGTTTTTCCAGCAGGGGAGCCGGATCGATCGCCACCAACCGCAGATCATCCAGGTCATACGATCCAGACTTGGCCTGAAACAGGGCAGGCATCACTTCCAGGTTGACCGCCCCATCGGGAACCAGCAATTCCACACTTCGCTCGCTCCAGCCATCGGTTGATCCCTGAAAGCTGGGAGCAGCCCCCCCGCTGAGCTTGTTGCCGTCCGCATCCTTGAAGTTGAGGATGATCCGTCCATCATGCCAGTTCGCTTTGCCCCGTTCGAGGGCCTGTACGCGAACACGGAACGTCAGCTTCAGGGCCTTGTGCCCGGGCTGAACCCGGACTTCACGGTAGACGGTGATCAACTTGTCAATGTCCGCAGTCAGCCGCAGAAAGTGATTTCCAGCCTCTTCCTCCCAGGTGACACCGTCCGGGGTGGGCCAGCCTTGCGGCCCCTCTCCCTGACTTGATTCCATGTCGCCATGAGGCAAAAGCGATGAGGACTCGTCTGCCCATGAATGTGCTGCCAACCCGAGCAGGAAACACGCCGCCCACACTCGGCCCCAGGAGAATTTCATCGACAACACCTTGCCCCAGTGAATGCGATCTGTCCCTGAGCAAGGTTATCGCATGGCCTCACCGGGGAACAGAATACCGGGCTCCCGCAGTGATCGCCGGTGTGTGCGTCCGGAAAGCCGCTCCCCCCAGGAATACAATCCGCGAGGAATTCCTTAAAAACGAAATCCCGCCCCACCGAACCCGTGATCCCGTGGCCTTTCCCGAACGTATAATCAGGACGTACGGCAACCGATCGGGCAATGGCCATCGCCGGTTTCGCGATCCTGAGCAGCGGGGAAGACTTCATGGCGCGTGGCGATCATCTGATGGTTCCCCTGGTCTGTGGTACGACACACCACGGAATCGATCTGGGGGACGGCTCCATCATTCACTGGTCGGGGATTTGGCGAAATGCGGACGACCGAGCCTGCGATGGACTGATCGCTAAACAGTACGGCACCATTCGCCAGGAGCCGTACGAGTTGTTTGCCCGCGATTTGCCGGTGACCATCCAGCCGTACCAGACGGGATTTGAACCCGATGAAGTGGTACAGCGGGCTCTTTCCCGGATCGGAGAGCGCGGTTACCACTTGACGGAGAATAACTGCGAACACTTCGCGGTGTGGTGCAAGATCGGCAAACACCATAGCGCCCAGGTATGGGCCATCCATCGCGTAGTTCGCCGGACCGCCTCTGCGGCTGTTCGGATCTTTGCCGGACGAGGCAGCCGAGTTCTGGCCCGCGGGGTCACTCGCGGAGCTTCCCCGTGGCTGCTGGTTGCTGATGGAGCCCAGTTGGCCACGGAGCTGGCTGCGGTCCACCGGTATCCCCACGCCCCCGAAGCCGCTGAGAAGCTAGGGGCCCGCGTCGGCCTGGCGACCTCCGTCGGTGTGGGGGCTGTGGCGGGAATGTGGGCGGGACCGGTCGGCATGGTCACCGGGGCCGTCGCCGGAGCGGGCAGTTGGTACGCTGGCGAAAAAGCGCGGCAAAAGGCCACCGAATGGATCGGGCGGTAGTCCTGCCGTTGTGTCCGTCTGTTTCGGGTGCGGGTTCGCAGAGGGCCTCGGTCAATGGGCGGAGCTTCTCCGTGAACGACTTCCCAACGGGGCAAGGGAGCCGGAGATATCGGCGGCATACATTCTTGACGCACACACAGTTCCGCACTGCTCGATGAACCCGGTTGCGACATTGAGGCGGGCCGCTCAGAATGGAGCCTGACACGCCCATCACTCCGCAGGATCCGCCCCGTGAACCGATTTTCTCGGACCGCCGCATTACTGGCTCTATGCAGCCTGCTGTGGCTGATCACAGCGCGACCGGCTGAAGCGGCAGACGCTCGACGACGCCCCAACGTCCTGTTCATCGCCATCGATGACCAGAACGATTGGGTGGGCTGTCTGAAGGGACACCCGCTGGTCAAAACCCCCCACATCGATGCATTGGCGGCGCGGGGCACGTTAATGACAAACGCCCATTGCCAGGCCCCGCTGTGCAATCCTTCACGAACGAGCCTGATGCTGGGTCTTCGCCCGTCAACGACCGGGATTCACGGACTGGAGCCATGGTTCCGGAACGTGCCGGAATTTCGCGACCGGGTGGCCCTGCCCCAGTACTTTGCAGCAAACGGATATCAGACGCTGAGCACCGGAAAACTCTATCATTCGGCCCGCCGGGATCCTCCCCAGGGAAAGCTTGCGCCCGAGTTTCAGGTGTGGGGACCAGCGGGAGGATTCGGCACCAGACCTCCCATGCGGTTGACGCCCCCTACGCCCCAGGGAAATCCGCTCGTCGACTGGGGCGTCTGGCCACTCGACAATGATGACTCGTCCAAAGGAGACACGCAGATCACCGACTGGGCGATCGAACGGCTCCGAGGACCGGCATCAGACCAGCCCTTTTTCCTGGGGGTGGGTTACTTCCTGCCTCATGTGCCCTGTTATGCCACCCAGAAATGGTTTGACCTCTACCCGGACGACGACAGCGTTCTGCCCTTGATCCAGCCGAATGATCGTGACGACACTCCCCGGTCCAGCTGGTACTTGCATTGGCAGCTCCCCGAGGTGCGGCTCAAGTGGTTGCAGCAGCACAATCAGTGGCGAAACATCGTTCGGTCGTATCTAGCCTGTACGAGCTTCGTGGATAGCCAGGTGGGCCGGTTACTCCAGACGTTGGACGGGACCGGCCAGCGGGACAACACGATCATTGTGCTGTGGGGCGATCATGGTTGGCATCTGGGAGAGAAAGAGATCACCGGCAAGAACACACTGTGGGACCGGGGAACCCGTGTGCCGCTGATTTGGGCGGGACCGGGGATCACGCCGGGGCAAACATGTGGCCGTCCGGCAGAGTTGCTCGACATTTTCTCCACGCTGATCGACTTGTGTGGACTGCCCGCGCGGGACGATCTGGAGGGGATCTCGCTGGCCCCTCAATTGAAAGACGCCTCGGCCTCCCGAGAGCGCCCCGCAATCACCAGCCACAATCAGGGCAATTTTGGAATCCGCACCGAGAAGTGGAGGTACATCCGCTATGCCGATGGTGCCGAGGAATTATATGACATGCAAACCGATCCGCACGAATGGATCAACCTGGCCAGCACCCGCCGAGGTGTCTGTGCCGACTTGGCAAAGTGGATTCCGAAACGCGATGCGGGCCCCGCCCCCGGCAGCGCACACCGCATCCTGACGCACTATGACAAAACACCCATCTGGGAGGGGAAGCCCATCCAGCCCATGGACGAGATCCCCGACTAATGCGGATTCAGAATTCTTCTTCCGCTCGCTCAGACCGGAATGTCCGGGCGGGAAAGCCGACTCTAAACCGGCGCTCGCGGCATCCCGCAATGATGGAACAACGACTGATGCTGGCACGTCTGCAAGACAATCTGAATCAAGTTCGCGACCGGATGACCGCAGCCTGCCATCGCGCTGAACGCCCTGTGGATTCGGTACAACTGGTCGCCGTCACCAAAGCGGCTCCCCTGGACGCCATTGCCGGACTGATCGAGCTGGGACAAACCGAACTGGCCGAGAACCGGCCTCAACAGCTATCGGCCCGACAGAAGATGTGGCCGGGAGCACATTGGCATCTGATCGGCCACCTGCAGCGGAACAAGGCCAAAAGCATCGTTGGATTGACGCACCTGATTCATTCCGTGGATTCATGGCGACTGGCAGAATGCCTGGCCAATGTGGGGGCCACCGCTTCTTCGGAACCGCGACGCGTTCCGATCCTGCTGGAGGTCAACATCTCGGGGGAAGCCTCCAAGGACGGCTATATTCCATCCGAGTTGTGGACCGCGTGGGACCAGTTGGTCGCGCTGCCGGGACTTGAGATTCGCGGGTTGATGACCATGGCCCCGATTCTGGACGATCCCCAGGGCGCTCGCGAAGTGTTTGCCGGACTGCGGGAACTGCGGGATGCCCTGCAGGACCGCTCGCCAGAGAATGTTCAGTTGAGGGAGCTTTCGATGGGAATGAGCGGCGACTTCGAGGCGGCCATTCTCGAAGGGGCGACACTGGTCCGGGTCGGCAGCCGGTTATTTGAGGGGCTGTCGTGATCGAACTGGGACAATCGAACGATGGCGTCCTGTTGCCCGTACAGGGCCAACCGGGAGCCCGCCGCAACGCGATCGTCGGCGAGCATGGCGGTCGGCTGAAAGTGGCGGTGACGCAGGTGGCGGAAAAAGGCAAAGCCACCGCTGCCATCGTGGAACTGATCGCCCACTCGCTGGGAATTGCTCCCTCACGGATCACCGTGGTCCAGGGCGATTCCCAGCCGAAGAAGCTTCTGTGCCTGTCATCCGTCAATGAGCGCGAGGTCCGCCTGTGGCTGGAACAGTTCCTTGGTCCGACCACTCGTCAGTCTTCAAAGTAATCGGCGGACACCGCGAGACAGGCGATAAAGATGATTCGCACGATCACGGCGAACCCGAGCGCCAGCAAAATGAACATCCCATTCGGGTCACGACTGGCGGTGACAAGACCGGCCAGGCCAATCACGATGCAAAACAGCACGGCCAAGACCATCGCGGGGATTCGCGTCCCCCGACTTCCGCGGACCACTCCCACCGTGACAACGATCTGAATCAACAACCGTACGATATCGCCCATCATGGCACCCGCCCGGACTGCGGCAGCATTCGGCTGGCCGGCACCGATCGCGGAATTCCCGAGCATATTCAGCAACGTAAAACCGATCATCAGAACCAGGCAGACGACTGCGATGATAATCGGCACCGGCATCCCGGAAGAACTGGACGACCGGCGTGATTTCGTTTTCGACTTCTTCGGCCTGACTGTGGGTGGCAACTCCTCGTCTTCATCCGCAGCCAAATCCCAGTCATCCTCACCCGAAGGGACCTGCATCACCGCTGAACAATGCTTACAACGGAGCTTTTTGCCCGCGAGTTCGTCCTTCACCTGGAAGTCCGCACCGCATTCATCACAGACGACGGGAATCGACATCAGCATCTCCGAAGGGAGTCAGGTCACAACAAAATCGAATGACACTTGTCAGCGTAATGTTCGCCCGGACTCATTTCCAGACCACGTTCGCCGATTTTGACTCCCTGATTTCAGTTGGAAATCGGAGTCCAACGCCCTAGCATCGACAGCATGTCCACGCCATCACTTCCCGCACGCAGCTCTGAACTCCTTCACCCCCAGCGCAGTCGGCTGGTTCTGATGGACTTGCAGGATCGGTTGCTGCCGATGATTCCCGAACGGGAACGCCTGATCGCGCGTTGCCAGATGCTGGCGGAAGCCGCCCAGATTCTGACAGTGCCGCTGGCCATCACCGAGCAGTACCCGAAAGGGCTGGGAGCGACCGTCCCCGAGATGGCCCGGTATGCCCAGGCGTTTCCGGCAAAGACTCGATTCAGCGGAACCGAATGCCTGGGCTGGGGATCTCCGGGCCCCGAGGACCGGCATCAGATTGTGCTGGCGGGGATTGAAACGCATGTCTGCATTCAGCAGACGGCGTTCGATCTGATGGCCCTGGGTTTCGCCGTCTTGATCGTCGCCGATGCGGTGGCCTCGCGTCACGAATTTGATCATCAAACGGCACTCCGCCGCATGGAGTGCGCGGGCGCCACGATCACGACCACCGAGTCTGTACTGTTCGAATGGTGTGAAACCGCCAGCCGCCCCGAATTCAAGGCGATCAGCCGACTGGTCACGGGAAGATAGTTTGTCCGGCCTGCGCTTGTCCGGCCTGTGAGCGACGATACGCTACGACACCGTTGGGCGGACGGGTTCTCGGATTGCCCAGCCATATAGCACTCCACACACGCATCCCGTCGCCACACCGATCAAGTGACAGGGAGCGCTGATCTGAGGAGTCGACACATCAATTAATGTCTGCATCATGACCAGCTGCGCGGCCGTCGCGAACTGGGACCGCAGACGTTCTGTCGGCAGCGTCCGACGCCCGACCCAGAGCATCCCCAGCAGCATTCCCATCATTCCCATGACGCCGCCGCTGGCCCCGACCAGAATTGCCGGGCCGCCGTCTTCAGTGAGCGTCAGCACGGGCCATCGGACAATGGCGTAACCGGCCAGCCCCACACTGGCGATGAAACACACCAGCACCCCCAGGGGCCCGCAGCCCCGCTCGACACGCCGCCCCAGGTAATACATCCCCAGAAGATTCATCGCCAGGTGCAGGGGGCCGAAATGCAACAGGGCATACGTGAAGATACGCCACCATTCATCCAGTCCGGGCTCGACGGGAACGATCAATGCTCCCAACTCCGCAAGTCGGTCTTCGTTGACACCCTGGTCCCAGCCGTCTCGGACTCCCCATCCATAGGCTGCCAGCAGCCCCCCCATGATGAGCCAAGTCATGACGGCCCAGTGGCCCGCCGTCCCGCTCAGGACCGCATACCGCGCCTCATGTCCGACATACTGCCGCAGTTCCTGCATCATCGCGTGCTGGGGTGATGTCAGGACTGCATCGGACGATGGAGACAAGGGAACCGTCAACCGCCGATCAATCTCCAACCGCAAAAGCGGGCTCGCCTCACGGCGTAACCGTTCTAGCTGCACTCGTGCGGCGTCTCGATCATGGCTATTCAGCCGGGCGACGGCCTGCCAGAAGAGGTGTGATTCGCGGGGGAATTCGTCACCGTGCGATCGCAGCAGGGCCCGAACCCCTTCACGATCCCCCCACAACGCCAAGGCCCGCAATCGCAGTTGATCGTTGTGATCACCAGATGGCAGTGAGCCAATGACATTCACAAACATCGGCCAATCTCCCCGTTCCGCCAGGGAGTTCAGCTTGGCTCCTATCAAGATCACATGGGCCTCGCCCGATTCCACCCACTGCCCATCCACCCAGGTCTCGATCTCTTCCCAGGCTCCCCTCTGTTGAAGTTCAATCAGCTGTAACCACACGTCCAGTGAGTGGTCGCGGACGTTCAGCGTGCGCATCAGCTGCCGAGCCGGGTCCAGTTCCAGCCTGTACAGGTGCTGGATGACGCGAATCCACCGATTCATCACCAACGACGTTTTGACGGGATGCAAAACTCGCAATACCCAAGTGGCGATCAGCGCCATCCGAAGTCGTCGAGTTCGGAGCCAGCGCAGCGCAGCACGCTGCAAGATCATGGGCAGCAGGATCAGGCCGATCCATGGTCCCACGGCGATCAACCCCATCCGCTCGCGGTCGTAAAACCACATCCCCCCCAGCAGCCCGAGCACTGACAGGAGCTTGATTCCCCAGACCCAACCGGGCCGCTGGAACAAGATCCACAGACAATGGATCGACACCAGAGAAAGACAAATCCGGTTCAAATCCATCCATGAGCCTTTGAAACCGATCCCGGGACAACAGTGTCAGAGATTCCAGCCACGATGAGTCCCCGATCACTCGTATTCCCACTTCAACTCCCACGGATCGCGCGTGGTCTTTTGCCATCTCTGCAGTTCCACCTGCATCTGATTCAGCTGGGAGGAGAACTGCGGATCGTCGGCGAGATTCGTGGATTCCCAAGGGTCCGCCTTAATATTGTACAGCTCAAACCGGGGGCGGTGCAGGTATGACTCGACGGTCTTTTGACCGTACTCCTTCCGCCCGGATTTGAGGACCGCCTGCCAGGTGGGAGAAGCCTGAATATCGGAGGCAAATGGATAGGGCAACTGATGGGCAATGTTGAAGATCAACTTGTAATCCCCGGCGATCATGACTCGCATTGGATAGTACATCGTGATCTCATGAAAGGTGTGTGAAGCGTAGAGCGTATCCCAGCCCGCCGGGTGTTCTTCGGTCATCGCGTGCAGGAACGAATGCCCGTGGAATTTCACGGGTTGGGCGGGGCGATTGCGAGGGCGGGCGGCCTCCGGATTGTCATCATTCGGTCCGGGGACAACCGGCGGCATCGGCTCGGGCGTCACCTGACAGTATTCCAGGATTGTCGGCACGATGTCCACCCATGACACGCGGGCGTCGCATGTCGAGCCCTGATTCTTCATGAGTGGGTTGCGTACGAGCAGCGGCAGATGCATCCCCGGTTGATGCAGGTTGGTCTTGGCCCCCGGGAATGGCGGACCATTGTCCGTCAGAAAGATCACTAAAGTGTCCTGCGAGCGACCACTCCGATCGAGATAATCAAGCAGTTGGACCACCCCCTGATCGAACCGCTGGATCGCCTGATAATACTCGGCCAGCTCCGCGCGGACCTCCGGCAGATCGGGCAGCCACGGCGGCACAACGATCGCTTGAGGATCGAAACTGACGGTCTCGCAGTCTGGATGCAGCGGCTCATGTTTGTCATTCCAGTTCGAAAACCCTCCCGGCCCGCTGCCGCGATGCGGATCACTCGAACAGTAATAGAGAAAGAACGGCTCGTCACGGGTCTCCTCCATGAACGCCACCGCATTCTTGGCCATCTGTGCCGAGTTGCGGGCTCCCTGAATTTTCTCGTTCCGATACTCCTGAAAGTGATACACCGACTCCGGAGCCAGGTGGTACTTGCCAATCGAGCACGTGACATATCCGGCCTTGCTCAGCAGAACGGGTAAGCTCGGCACGGAACCATATGTCGAAAAATGGTGGTAGTCGTGGGCATGACCGTAATGGCCGGTCGCATGATTATGCAGCCCGGTCATCAGCACGGATCGGCTCGCGCTACAGCTGGCGGTCGTGCAGTGAGCCCGCGTGAAACGGATGCCCGAAGCGGCCAGTCGGTCCAGCCCGGGTGTCTGGGCCACGGCGTCCCCATAAGCCCCGATCTGGAATCCCAGATCATCCGCCACAATCAACAGCACGTTGCGTCGGGGCGGAGCGTCTTTGGCCTGTGCGGTCGATGAACAATCCCCCGCAAGCATCACCCCCCACAAAACCATCCACCAGCGAATGCACGTTGACAGCATGCTGCCCCCCATAATGAGAACCACCAGCGACATCCCAGTGTACGAACTACCAGAGCAAGTGCCACTCCCAAGTGGCCCCGTCTACCAATCAGGCGAACGGCCCGCAAGTTTACACTCGAGCACGAAATACTAAACCAACTCCACGGGGATCGCCCCTTCGTCCAGCAGGTATTGCGGACGCCCCTGGGGATCGTTGATCGTGACCTGGCGAGCGTCGATGCCCAGATGGCGATAGAGCGTGCAGAAGATGTCTTTATATGACACTGGGCGGAAGCGGGGTTCGCCGCCCAGACGATCCGTTTCGCCAATCACTTGCCCTGCACGGAGTCGGCCACCTGCGAGGAGGCAGGGACTGATCCGCGGCCAATGGTCGCGGCCTCCGCTGGAGTTCACTTTCGGCGTCCGACCAAACTCGCCCCAGACGACGATCAGCACCTCGTCCCAGAGCCCCCGCTCTTGCAGGTCGGCGACCAGCGCCGCCAACCCATGGTCGACGATCGGGACCAGATTCTGCATCCGGGGAAAGTTGTCCGAGTGCGTATCAAAGTCACTGATCGACACGCTCACGACCCGTACGCCCGCTTCGATCAGCCGCCGAGCCAGTAGCAGCTTCTGCGGTGCGGCGGGGCCTTCGGCTGTGGAAAACAGCTTACCGCCAGAAGCGGACGCGGTGAATCGGGCGCGGACGGCCAGGGACTCGCGTGAAAGATCGAGCGCCTCGGCCAGTTGCCCACTGGTCAGAATGCCGACGGCCTGGCGATCAAACTGATCCATCGCAGCCATCATTCCGGAGTTGTCCAACTCCTGCGAGACACGATCGAGATTCGCACGCAAGGCCCGGCGGTCGGACAACCGCCCCGGCGACAATTGCTCATTCAGAGCCAGAGAGAGGGTATGCTGGCTGCCTCGCCGGGCCAGTTCGCTCTTCATCCCCGCTTCCAGTTCACGCTCAAACAGGGCGCTGATGTCGGGGCGGAACGGGCGGAACGCCGGACCGAGGAACCCCGAACGGGCACTGTCCCGGACCTGCCCCCGCCCTTGCATCAGGTCGACAAACCCCGGAGCCGGATCCTCCGGGCGGGACAACAGCTTGGCTACGACCGAGCCGAGCGCGGGCCGCCCCCCGAACGATTTCAGATCTTTTTCGGTGTAACCAGACTGGCACTGAAAGGCATTGTGCTGGCCATCCGACCCGACCAGCGACCGCACAAAAACCATCTGATCGGCGATGCGAGCGACCTGCGGCAGGAGTTCACTGATCCGAATACCGGGCACCGCCGTCTCGATTGGGGCGAACGGACCGCGAATCTCGATCGGGGCCTCGGGCTTGGGATCGAAGGTCTCATACTGCGACGGCCCCCCATCCAGATGCACATTAATGATCGCCCGAGAAGAACTCCCAACCCCCGCCTGGGCCTCGTAGCGTAAGAGCTGCGACAACGTCAGCCCCAGCACGCTGGCCCGAAGCCAAGTACGGCGGGTGAACGCATCCCCGGCGAGTCCGAATCCATGATTAAGCGCCGATCGCATCAACACCACCTCATACGACTGACTGTAGCAGAATGCCAGGACGAAATGCGAGAGGAAGTGAGATGCGAAGGAATGCGTGCCTGCGTCAGGAAAGTCGGAATATGGTAAACATCCTGCCGGCCCCAGGAACTGTGAGAAAACACGTCCAGCCTGAAGGTCCATCGGGGGAGATTGTGCCGTGGGGAGGGCGAAGCTCCGGCTGAGCTGCGACCTCCAGAAGACCTGGCTCCCGCGCATGCGGCTCGGCGGAAGCCCTGCCGCACCGGCTTTCCGGACGCACACACGAGGAACGCACAGTGCGGTTCACCGCCACCGCTGAGCCCGGACGCGTATTAACCGTTTCTTCACAATCCATTGGTTTACATCTTAACAATTGCCAGATACCGTCTGATTCCATGTTACGAGTCACCTTGGGGGAGTCAACGAATGCTGATGAAACGCTGGATTTGGGGTTGTGGATTGTCGGTCGCCCTGTTGGTGGCAGGCTGTGAGACGAAGCCTGCGAACACCGACAGCGGAACTGGCCCAGGTGCCGGGACGGGAACGGCACCAGAGGCTTCTCCCGCTGCCACACCGGGTGCCACGGATGTCGCGCTCTCGGGCGAGATCACCGTGGACGGATCAAGCACCGTTGCTCCCATCACGTCGCTGATTGCCGAAGAATTTGGCGACAAGCATGCCGGGGTTCGCGTTCCCGTCGGGATTTCGGGGACCAGCGGTGGATTCAAGCAATTCGTTCGTGGCGAATTGGACATCTGCGACGCTTCTCGCCCCATCTCGGAGAGCGAGATGGAAACACTGAAGAAGAACAACATCGAATGGCTGGAACTCCAGGTCGCCATCGATGGCTTGACGGTCTGCATCAATCCCAAGAACGATTGGTGCCAGGCCATGACCATCGCCCAGCTCAAGAAGCTGTGGGCACCGGACAGCACCGTCAAGAAATGGAATGAAATCGATCCCAGCTGGCCGGATCGCGAGATCAAGCTGTTCGGAGCGGACACGGACTCCGGAACGTTCGAATACTTTACGGAAGCTGTCGTTGGAAAGAAGAATTCGAGCCGGCCAGACTACCAGCAGAACACCGAGGATAACGTCCTGGTGCAAGGTGTTGCTCAGGACGAAGCCGCTCTCGGGTACTTCGGCTACACCTACTACGTGACGAACCAGGACAAGGTCCAGGGGCTGCCCATCTCGAACACCGAGAACCCGGCTGACGCTGTGGCCCCGGAATTGGAATCGATTCGCAGCGGCAAGTACGCCCCGCTCTCGCGTCCGCTGTTCATCTATGTCAGTAAAAAATCGCTGGAACGGCCCGCTGTGGCAGAATTCCTGCGTTTTTACCTGTCCGATGAAGGTCAGAAGCTGGTTGCCGAGGCCAAAGCGGTCCAGATGAGCGGTGACCAACTGAAGGCCGCTCGCGAGAAGCTCGAAGAGTCCCTCAAGAAGTAGTAGACTGCCGTTTCGCGACGAGTGGACTTGCCTCGATCTCCGACGGCCTTCTGCCTGTGACTCCGCTGAACAGCCCTGAATCTCCGATCACCGCTTCCGCACTCGGACGCCAGTTCTCACTGGCCCGATTGCGGGAGACTGTGATTGAATGGGCCTTGTTCTGTTGTTCGTCGGTCTCAATTCTGGTGACGCTCGCAATTCTGTTTGTGCTGCTCATCGAGACGGTGATTCCGACCGGGGCTCCGGGACCGTTTTTTCAGCGGGTTTCGCTGTGGGAGTTTCTTACAGAAACTCGCTGGACGCCGACCTTTGCGGAAAAACATTTTGGTGTTTTGCCGTTGGTTTGCGGGACGATTCTGGTGGCGCTCATTGGAGCGTGCGTCGGCCTTCCATTGGGAATCCTTAGTGCCATCTATCTGAGTGAGTACGCACGCCCGAAAACACGAGTGGTTGTGAAGCCGATCCTGGAGATTTTGTCCGGGATGCCAACGGTGGTGTATGGCTACTTCGCCTTGATCTTTGTGACGCCCTACATCGTGCAGCCCGTGTTTCACACGCTGCTCGGTCTTGAGGTGGACGCCACCAATGCGCTCAGCGCGGGGATCGTCATGGGGATCATGATCATGCCGATGGTCTGCTCTCTCAGCGAAGACGCCCTCCGGGCGGTTCCCAGAAGCTTGCGGGAAGCCGGATACGCATTGGGTTCCACGAAATACGACGTGTCGATCAAAGTGGTTGTTCCGGCTGCGTTTTCCGGGATTGTAGCGGCCTTCCTGTTGTCCGTGGCACGGGCCATCGGCGAGACAATGCTCGTGGCGATCGCGGCGGGCAACACCCCCCGTATGACGCTGAATCCGCTCAGCAGTGTGCAGACGATGACCACCTTTATCGTGAATACAACGAAGGGCGACACTCCCTCCGGATCAATTGAGTACCAGAGCCTGTACGCAGTGGCGCTGTGCCTGTTCCTGATGACATTCGTCATGAATGTCATTTCCCACGCAGTCATGCGTCGCTTCCGGGAGGTGTATCATTGAACCTGCCCCGTCAAGCGATCTCCGGCAGTCGTTGACTCGAAAATCAACCGTTCGTCCGATCGAGTTCCTGTTCGCCAAGCTGTGCCAGCTGGCGGCCTGGTCGAGCCTGGCGATTCTGTGCTTGCTGGTGAGCGTTGTTGCCTGGAAGGCAGTCGGGTACCTCGACTGGCAGTTTCTGACCAGCTTCGATTCGCAACGGCCCGAACGTTCCGGAATCTGGGCCGGGCTAATCGGCAGCTCTTGGATGATCTTCCTGACATTCCTGGCTGCGATTCCGATTGGGGTCGGGGCGGCGGTCTATCTGGAAGAGTATGCTCGTGACCGATGGATCGTACGGTTTATCCGAATCAACATTTCCAACCTGGCTGGTGTCCCGTCGATCGTTTACGGGATTCTGGGGCTGACGGTGTTTGTGCGGATGTTCGACATGTTCGCCCGGGAAGGGATCGTGGCCCGGCTTCAGGGAGAGCAGATCAGCGCCCTCGTCCTGGCGGGAATCGAGATCCCCCTGCCCTTTGGCAAGACGCTGGTGGCCGGGGCCTTGACGATGTCCCTGCTGATTCTTCCTGTGATTATTGTCGCCACGCAAGAGGCCCTCCGGGCGATCCCGCCATCATTGCGACATGCGTCGCTGGCCCTCGGGGCGACCCGCTGGCAAACCATCCGGTACCAGGTCATCCCCGCCGCTGTGCCGGGCATCATGACGAGTATCATCCTGTCGATCTCACGAGCGATCGGCGAGACAGCCCCCCTGATTGTGGTGGGAGCGGTTGGTTTTGCGAGGTTTGCACCCGGAGGCATCGGATCGGCTCAGGATCTGGTAAAGAACCCCGCCGGTCTCCTCCAGGCCCCCTTCGATAAGTACACTGTCATGCCGGTCCAGATCTTCAACTGGGTCGGTCAGGCGCAGGGAGAGTTCCAGAGCGTCGCCGCTGCGGGAATCCTCGTTCTGCTGGGGCTGCTGCTGCTCTTGAACGGAATCGCCATCACCATCCGCAATCGATACCAGAAGAAGCTCAGCTGGTAGAACTGACTCCATGGCTCATTCTTTCACCAATCTGATGAACGATCGTGCGGCGGCTGACCGGGCACGCGGGGGCGGTGCGGACAGTCTCAGCGATCCGGTCACTGGCGACGCCACTGCGCGACCGATCAAGATCGAAACTCGGAAGATGGATTTCTTCTACGGCACAACCCAGGCGCTCTTCGATATCAACGTCCAGATCCCCGCGAAGTCGGTGACGGCCCTGATTGGGCCGTCGGGTTGTGGGAAGAGTACCTTTCTCCGCACCCTGAACCGCATGAACGACATTGTCGAAGGGGCGCGGCATACGGGCGAGATTCTGCTCGAAGGGATCAACATCGACGGCCCGGAGATTGACGTGGTCGCGCTCCGCAAGCGGATCGGGATGGTCTTCCAGAAGTCGACGCCGTTTCCCAAATCGATTTTTGAGAATGTGGCCTTCGGTCCCCGGCTGACGGGAATTCGGGATCGTCGCGAACTCGATGAGATCGTCACGAACTGTCTCAAACGGGCGGCCCTCTGGGACGAGGTCAAGCACCGGATGTCCGACTCAGCGATGGCCTTGTCCGGCGGGCAGCAACAGCGGTTGTGCATCGCCCGGGCCTTGGCGACCAATCCGGATGTGCTGCTGATGGACGAACCCGCTTCGGCCCTCGATCCGGCGTCAACCGCGCGGATCGAAGATTTGATCTTTGAGCTGAAAGCCAACTATACGATTATCATCGTCACGCATAATATGCAGCAGGCAGCCCGTGTCAGCGACACGACTGCATTTTTCTACCAGGGCCATCTGGTCGAAATGGGAGACACCCAGCAGCTGTTCACGAAGCCGCAAGAGAAGCACACCGAAGACTACATTACCGGACGATTTGGATAATGAGAGGGGTCGCCGCTCCCCTCAACCCTCAACCCTCAACCCTCAACCCTCAACCCTCAACCTCCTCAATGTCTGCCCATCTGCAAATTGACCTGAATGACCTGCATCGCGATTTGCTCTCGATGTGCGCCAATGTCGAGGATCTGATCCATCGGGCGGTCGCCCAGTTGTCTCAACCGAGCCTGGCGGATGCGCGGTCCCTGACGATCCAGGACAACGAGATTGACCGCTGGGATGTCCAGATCGAGGACAAATGCCTCAAGATCCTGGCTCTTCACCAGCCCGTGGCAATCGACCTCCGCCGGATCACGACAGTTCTGAAGATCTCCGGTGAACTGGAGCGTGTTGCCGATCTGGCTGTGAATATTGTGGAGCGGGCTGTGGGGCTGCTGGATGCTCCCGAACTGCAGATCCCCGATAAGCTGGTCGACATGGCCCAGGCCGCCGTCGACATGCTGCACCGCAGCATTGATGCCTACGTCAACCTGGACAGCCAGCTAGCCCGGCAGGTCTGCCAGGACGACGATTCGATTGACCAGGCGAACCGCTTGATGATTCAGCATCTGATCGACCAGATGCACCGCCAGCCGGATCGGCTGGACGCCCTGCTGCACTTGTTCTCCGCGGTGCGGCAAGTGGAACGTGTGGCTGACCATGCGACGAATATCGCCGAAGATGTGGTCTATCTGGTAGAAGGCAAGATCATCCGCCACTGGAAAAGTTTGGAACGCAGCGAAAATCCCGACGCATCTTAACAATTCCCTCATCGACATGTGCCAAGCTATGAGGCACCATGGCCAACATCAAAATCCTTGTGGCGGACGACGAGACGGCAATTGTCGATGTTCTCGTCTACAACCTGAAACGCGAAAATTTCGAGGTCACCTCGGCTTGTGATGGCCGTGAGGCGATACAGAAATGCCAGTCGTCGCCTCCGGACCTGATCATCCTCGATCGGATGATGCCGCACTTCGATGGGATTCAAGTCTGTCAGAAGCTGCGCAATGACCCGCGAACCCAGGGCATTCGCATCCTGATGCTCACCGCCAAGGGCGAAGAGACCGATGAAATCGTGGGTTTCAGCGTGGGGGCTGATGACTATGTGTCCAAACCGTTTCGAATGAAGGTTCTCATCGAACGGGTCAAAGCCCTGCTCCGTCGTCGTGAAGCTCCCGCGACTGCGGGTGGTCTCGTGGTGATTAACGACATCGAAATTGACAGCACCAACCACACGGTCTTCCGTAATGGGCAGGAACTGACACTGACCCCCACCGAGTTTCGTCTGCTCTGGACGCTGGGCCGCCAGCCGGGACGCACATTCTCCCGGCATGAGTTGCTGGACTGCTGCCGCGGCGAAGATGCAAACTCGATGGAACGGACCATTGATGTTCACGTGCGGGCCCTGCGGAAGAAGCTGGATGACTTGGCAGACATCGTCGAGACCGTGCGCGGAATCGGATATCGTTGTCGACCGAAGAGTGCCGGCCCCGTACGTTCGCGTGAGGTCGGGGTGAACTCCGCCGACGACATCGACGCCTGATCCTCTGCGGAATGGCGGGACGCCGGCATCAGCGGGATCCGTCGCGTGCCGCCTGTCCAGACTCTGCCGTCATCGTCGGCGATCATTCGCCGCGCCCTCCTGGGCCAGCTGCTGTTTTCGTCGGGTCACGCACTGACAACGGGCGGTTTTTTGAGTTACTTTGCAGCCCCCTTCTTTCGTGATACGGGGCTGGGATTCTCACTGTTGCTGGTCATCCCCGAGATGGCCGAGTCCCTGGCCATTCTGACCCGCCCGGTCGTCGACTGGATTGGCAGCCGCAAACGCCTCTGGTGGTCCGGGCTGATACTGGCACGGCTGGCAGCCTGGATGATTCCCGCGCTGGTCCTCCAGGGAATGACTCCTGACAGCCGGTTCGCGGGACCGATGATGCTGGCCAGCGTGGTGGTGTGGTATCTGCTGCAGGGAATGTCGTTCAACGCCTACCTGTCGTGGCTCTCGGATCTGGTCCCCGAAGTGAACTGGGGACGGTTACTGGCCCGCAGGTCCATGGCCATCTCGCTGGTCACTCTGACAATGACCTTGATTGCCGCTGCATCACTGGAAGGCCACCGGCCTGATCCCGCCACTCTTCGCAACCAGTATGCGTTCCTGTTCACGCTCGGCGGGCTGCTCTGCCTGTCATCCATTCTCCCCATGCGCCAGCTCCCCGATCTGGCCCGGTGGAATCCAGATTCCCCAGCTCATCAGCCACTCAATCAGCGTCTGCATCAAGCCTTCGCTGATCGGTCGTTTCGCCGCTTTCTGATCGGATGCTGGCAGCTGTCATTTTTTCAGGGACTGACGCAAACGCCGAACTATGTCCTCAGTGCCAAAATTCTGGGGGTCTCCCAACTGCACTACTACGCGCTGTCGAATGCCATGCTGGTCCTCCAGATCCCGCTCGCCCTGCTGGGAGGGCGATGGGTTGATCGGGGTCAGGACCGGCGCATTATGGTGTGGGGCGTTCTGGGATTGAGTCTGGCCATGGGCTGCTGGGAGCTGGCGACGTGGTGGGGCCCCGGATGGCTGATCCCGGCTTACCTGATCTGGGGAGGTTTTGGCCTGATCAACGTGGCCCTGATCAGCCTGACCTTCAAGCTGGCTCCCCGCTCCGACAATACGGCTCATCTCGCCCTGTCTCGACAACTCGGTGGTCTCCTGGCTGCTGTGGCGGGGATCACTGGGGGGCTGGTGCTAAGCCATTTCACGCCGGAGGCTGGCCCCGCTCCCATGAAGGTCTTCCGTGGGATCTACCTCGTTTCCTGGATCGGACGAGCGACCGCCGCATACTGGTTCCTGGGCCCGGAGCCCGTTCACCCCACCCAAGAAGAGTCCGTCCGAACCGCCGCGAATTCCGAGTCGCCCTCTTGACGCGAGTCCGCCCAGCGACATACTGTTTCACCATGCAAACGCACGCTCACTTCATGAATCGACACTGCGACTGGACCAGCCAGTCGTATTGGCGGTTTTATAACTTTAGCCCCACCGGGATTTCCGGGCCGGGTCCAAGTTGAGCGTACCACCGCCAGACTGAGACAACCAAGGCTCCTGAAATCCCTGCGATTTCAGGAGCCTTTTCCGTTTCTCACACCCCATTCTCCCCACAACCCCAACGCATTCTGAAAGGTTCGTTCGATGATTGTTGTCATGAAGCATGGAGCCACCGAAGAAATGATTCAGCGGACCGCGCGCCGCATTGAAGAACTGGGACTGAAAGCCCACATCATCCAGGGCACCGAACGGACCGTCATCGCGGCCATCGGCGATGAACGGGGCAAGGAGGAACTGGCCGCGTGCGAAGATGTCGAACAGGTGTTGCCTATCCTGGCCCCCTACAAGATCGCCAGTCGAGAGACCAAGCCGGAACCGACGGTGATCCAAGTCCGTGAGCTGGTCATCGGCGGCGGGCGAATCGGGGTGATCGCGGGGCCTTGTTCGGTCGAGAGCGAAACCCAGATCATCGACGCCGCCCGCAAGGTGAAAGCCGGAGGAGCCACCGCTCTGCGGGGCGGAGCCTTCAAGCCCCGGACCAGCCCGTACGCCTTCCAAGGGATGCAGGAAGAGGGCCTGCGACTGCTGTCGGCCGCCCGTGAGGCCACCGGCTTGCCGGTCGTCACCGAGGTAATGACCCCGCACCATGTCGAACTGGTCACACGGTACGCGGATGTGCTGCAGATCGGTGCCCGTAACATGCAGAATTATCACCTGTTGGCGGCGGTGGGTGAAATCCGCAAGCCAGTCCTGCTCAAACGCGGTCTGTCGGCGACCATGGAAGAGTTCCTGCTGGCCGCCGAGTACATCCTTGATCGGGGAAACCATCAGGTCATTCTGTGCGAACGTGGAATCCGGACCTTCGAAACCCACACGCGATTCACTCTGCCCCTGGCCAGCGTTCCCTACCTGAAGGAACGCACGCACTTACCAGTCGTGGTCGATCCCAGCCACGGCACGGGGATTGCCTCGCTGGTAGCCCCGATGTGTGCGGCGTCGGTGGCCTGTGGCGCGGACGGCCTCATCATTGAGGTACACCCCGATCCTAAAAAATCGATGAGCGACGCCAGCCAGACCATCTCCCCAGAAGCCTTCGCCGCTGCCATGACCCAGTGCCGACTCATCGCACACGCGCTGGGAACACAACTGGGGTAACGGTTCCACAACGGACGGTTTCACGGTGGAGAGATCGCGGCTGGCAGACGACGAATAACGGACGGGGAACAGCCGGCAACGGGTGAAACGCCGCCAGCCACAGGTTGAGAACGTCACACCCTTGCCGATTGTGACGGATCGGTTTACAACGATCCGTTGTCCCCGGACTCGCCGGACGGAACCCACAGCTCACGGAGCCTTTTCATGTCGATCGATAGCGTCTCGCCGAAGAAGAAGTACAAAGTCATTGGCACGCGACCGATCCGGCACGACGGAGCCGACAAGGTCACCGGACGGGCTAAATATGGAGCGGATACGCGGCTGACGGGAATGCTCCACGGCGTGATTCTCCGCAGCCCGCATGCCCACGCATGCATTAAGTCGATTGACGCTTCGGCGGCACTGGCGATGCCTGGTGTCCATGCCGTGGTCACTGGCAAAGACATTCCCGATCACGGCAACAAGATCGTCGAACTGGGGGAAGGAGCGGTCAATCTGCGTCATCTCGGCAGCAATGTACTGGCCGATGACAAGGTGCTTTATCGAGGCCACGCCGTGGCGGCCGTGGCGGCAGACAGTGTCGATATCGCCGAGGAAGCTGCCCGCAAGATCGTTGTCGAATACGAAGTGCTGCCCCACGTGACCGATGTCTGCCGCGCGATGGAGCCGGAGGCTCCCGTGCTGCACGCGGATGTCTTCACTCAAGAGATGGGCGCAAAGATCTCAGACACGGCCAGTAACATCGCCGCCCGATTCTACTTTGAGCAGGGGGACGCGGACGCAGCCTTCACCAAGGCGGAGGTCGTGGTCGAACGCGAGTTTCGGACGGCCACGGTTCACCAGGGCTACATCGAACCGCACACCGCCACCGCGCAATGGCACATGGATGGCCGTGTGACCATCTGGACCAGTACACAAGGGGCATTCTCGGTTCGGCAGCAAGTGGGGGCGCTGCTCAACATTCCCCAATCACTGATCAAGGTCGTGCCGATGGAGATCGGTGGCGGCTTTGGCGGTAAGATCGTGGTCTACGAGCAGCCGGTCGCGGTACTGCTCGCCAAAAAGAGTGGTCGCCCCGTCAAAGTGACCATGAACCGGGCCGATGTTTTCCAGGGTACGGGCCCCACCCCCGGCTCCTACATCAAGGTCAAACTCGGTGCGGACAAGAGCGGCAAACTGGTCGCCGGTAAAGCCCATCTGGCATATGAAGCGGGCGGCTATCCCGGGTCGCCTGTGGCCTGCGGCTGCATGTGCATCTTCGCCTGTTATGACATCCCCAATGCCCAGATCGAAGGTCTGGATGTCTGTGTGAACAAGCCCCGCTCCGCAGCCTATCGGGCTCCGGGATCGACCAATGCTGCTTTTGCCATGGAGCAGGTGCTGGAAGAGATTGCGGCCAAGCTGGGGATCTGTTCACTCGAAATGCGGCTGATGAATGCCGCCCAGGAAGGAACCCGCCGCGTCGACGGCCCGGTCTATCCGGTCGTCGGCCTGGTCGAATGCCTGCAAGCCCTGAAGAACAGCGATCACTGGAAGACCCCTTTGACCGGCCCTCATCGCGGGCGCGGTGTCGGATGCGGCTTCTGGTTTAACGTCGGCTTTAAGTCGTCGGTTACGGTCTCCGTCAACACCGATGGCAAGGTCACACTCGTGGAAGGTTCGACCGACATCGGAGGAACGCGAACCAGTCTCGCCATGCAGCTGGCGGAGACTCTCGGCATCCAAGCCGAGGATGTCACGCCGGTCATTGCCGACACCGACGGAGTGGGCTACACCGATGTAACCGGCGGTAGCCGCGTAACGCACACGACCGGAAAAGCGGCCCACGAAGCGGGCCTCAAAATCATCGACCAGCTGGTCGACCGAGCTGCGGCAATCTGGGAAGTGAATACAGCTCAAGTCCGCTACGAAGAGGGGGGCGTGCATGGCCCTGGCGGCAAGAAGATGAGCTTCCGGGAACTGGCTGAAAAACTGCACGAGACCGGCGAATCGATCACCGCGACCGCCAGCGTGTCGATCCCACAGGTCGGCGGAGCCTTTGCCGCCCACCTGGTCGATGTGGATGTGGACCCGGATACCGGAAAAACGCAGATCCTGCGGTACACGGCAGCCCAGGATGCGGGGACCGCAATCCATCCGAGCTACGTGGAAGGCCAGATGCAAGGGGGCGCTGTACAGGGTATCGGCTGGGCTCTGAACGAAGAGTATTTCTACGACGATCAGGGGACGATGCGGAACTCGACCTACCTCGATTATCGAATTCCCACCTGCTTCGACATTCCGAGTATCGAGACGATCATTGTCGAGGTGCCCAACCCCGCCCATCCGTACGGGGTCCGCGGCGTTGGTGAAGCTCCCATCTGCCCGCCACCTGCAGCCATCGGAGCCGCCATCGCCAACGCAACCGGTATTCGGATGACGGAACTGCCAATGTCCCCCCCCAAGCTGCTGCACGAGATCCTGAAGCGGGGTTAGTCGTGCATTGCGACGATCAACCGGGAGCCCGCCGGACCACGCTTGTGGTCCGGCGTCAGGAATTGATCCGTACCTGGCATAACGTTCACTCTTCAATCACGTTCAACGAAGGGATACCTGCTCATCATGAAAAACTGGATACCGGCAGTCGTGGCTGTGGCTTGTCTGGGAGCGATCTGGAGTGCGATCTCCAGCGAGCCGGTGGAGTTTATTCCGGTCGAAGTGATTCGCCTGACGGATGAAAACTTTGAGGCCGTGGCCCCACGTGGTAAGGAAGCGGACTCCATCGTCGGCGACCTCGTGCTGCGCAATCGGCACTTGGTGGCGGTCATCGCGCAGCCCCTTCCAACGCGAAATGCCAACATGACTGTCAAGTCCGTGGCGGGGGCGCTCATCGACCTGACCAGCCGTGAAGGCCAGTCTGATCAGCTGAGCGCGTTCTACCCTGGTCAGCGGGATTACACCTATCGCGAATGGACAGCCGTGGGCGGTGACGGCGCTCCCTTGCCGGGAGACCAGGTCTCCACCATTCGCGACAGAGAGTCCGCATCAATCATCGTCCGCGCGGCATCCAACAATGGCAAGCCCGCCGTCGAGACCCGTTACACCCTGCGATCGGACAGCCGTTTTCTGGACGTGACCACCACCTACCGCAATGAAGCGGCGGATGCCGTGCAGGTGCCGCTGACCGATGATCTGCGCTGCGATGGAGGCAAGGAGGACATGTTCAAGTCCGCTAACGGAACGAATCCCCGGTTTGTCATTGAGGACCGATTCTGGCATCAGGCCTACGGCTGGGAAGCTGCAACCGAGGGACGAACCCTGATGACCAACAGCGATGCCCGCCGCACCGAGATCAAGTATGTCGATGCCCGTGGCCAGCACCTGACTGCGGTCGCTCCGGGGCAGACCACGACTCTGACCCGTCGACTGTCCGCCGCACCGACACTCCCCGAAGTGACGGCCCGCCTGACAGGTGAAACAAACACTCGAGTCACGCTGGCTGTACAGTCATCTCAAGGCGAACCCATTCATGCGCCACGGATTGAGATCCGCCAGGGAGACACCGTGGTGGGGACAATCATCGGCAACGATCGTGGCCAGATCGTGACCGCATTGAAAGCGGGGGGATACACTTTGAACATTTCAGTCCACGGAGCTTCCGTCGCCGAAGCTCTGCCACTCACGATCCAGCCCGCTCTCCTCGAACATTCTCAGGCGGTCCGGCTGACGGCCTTTGAACCCGGGCTGGTCATTGCCAAGATCACCGACGCCGAAGGGCACCCGATTCCCTGCAAGGTCATGCTGGATGTCCCCGAGGGGGTTCCGCCCCTGAGTTTCGGCCCCGAGGGAGCCGAGACCGGCGTCAAAAACCTGCGATATACATCGAGTGGAGAGTTTCAACAGCAACTGGCCCCAGGACCTTACAAGGCCACCATTAGTCATGGCCCGGAGTACGACATCGCCACAGTGGAGTTCGTCATCGAGTCTCGCAAGACTGCTCGACTGGAAGCCCAATTACCCCGCGTCGTCGACTCGACCGGCTGGGTGAGCAGCGACTTCCACAGCCACTCCACCCCCTCGGGAGACAACACCAGCAGCCAGCTGGGGCGTGTGCTGAATCTAGCCTGTGAGCAGATCGAGTTTGCTCCCTGTACGGAGCACAACCGCATCAGCACCTATGACCCGCACATTGCAGCCCTGAAGCTCAAGCCCTTTATGGCGACCTGCACCGGGATGGAGCTGACTGGTTCCCCGCTTCCCCTGAATCATCAGAATGTTTTTCCGCTGCACCATCATCCGCATCGACAAGACGGAGGCGGACCGGTGACGGACGACAGCCCCGAAGTGCAGATCGAACGCATTGCCCTCTGGGATAATCGCAGCGAAAAGCTCATCCAGCAAAACCACCCCGACATCGGCTGGCTGTTCCATGATCGCAATGGAGATCACACCCACGATGAGGGACACGGCAAGAGCTTTGCCTTCATGGATGTGATCGAGATTCATCCCATTCACGAGATTCTGCAAATGAAGGCCACCGTCATTCAGCAGAACAAGGTCTACAACAACACAGTCTTTAACTGGCTCCAGTTGCTCAATCAGGGACACAAAATCTTTGGGGTCATCAATACGGACGCCCACTATAACTTTCACGGTTCAGGTGGCTATCGCAACTGGATTCAGTCCTCGACCGATGATCCCGCCAAAATCAACACAATGGAGATGGTCCATGCCAGCGAGCAGGGGCGTCTGGTCATGTCCAATGGCCCATTCCTTGAAGTCTGGGCCCGTGAGGCCGGAACCGACCAAAAGGTCACCTGCGGCCAGTCATTGATTGCGAAGTCCAGAAACGTCGAGGTGCAGATCCAGGTACAGTGCCCAAACTGGTTCGACATTGACCGCGTCTTCGTGCTGGCCAATGGAAAAATCGTGGCCGAGCACGACTACTCCCGCGAGAAACACCCGGATGCCTTCAGCGAGAAAGTCATTCGATTCCGCCGCACGATAAAACTGACGTTGGAGCAGGACAGCCATCTGATCGTCTGTGCGGCTGGCGAAAAATCTCAACTGGGTCCGGTGGCGGGGCCGGAATATGGCAAGCAGCCGCCGACAGCGCTCTCCAACCCAATTTATGTGGATATCGAAGGCGATGGATTTACTCCCAACAAGGACACTCTGGGATACCCCCTGCCGGTCAAAGAGGGGGGGCCCGCGAAGTAGTGGCCGCGAATATCTTCGCCCCTCCCGGGATTGTTTCGCTCGCGAAGAACGAGTCCCCGGAATGTATGATCCGAATGAGTCGTTCAGCGGGGGTTCCTTTCGCTTCACCGCCCAGTGAGTCTGCCCCCTCGCCTCTCCCATTTTCCATCGAAAGCCCGCCCCCATGCGCGACCCTCGCATCGAAAAACTCGCCCGTCTCCTCATTGAGCACAGCACTCGTCTCGAACCGGGGGAGAAGGTGTTGATCGAGGCGTTCGACCTGCCCGATCCGCAGCTGGTCTCGAACCTCGTTGAGATCGCCGCCGAGAAGGGGGCACATCCGGTGGTCTCGCTGCGGAATACCAGCGTGTTGCGGTCGCTGTACCGCACGGCGACCGAGACCGGCATGCAGGTGATCGGCGAGATCGAGCGTGACACGATGGCCAAGATGCAGGCGTACATCGGCATTCGCGGGGCCAGCAACTCGAACGCGATGGCCGATGTGCCGGCAGACAAGATGGACCTGTACCAGCGGCTGTGGTGGCAGCCGGTGCATACGGCCTTGCGGGTGCCCAAGACGAAGTGGGTCGTGCTGCGCTATCCGACTCCCTCGATGGCTCAACTGGCGCGAATGAGTACCGAAGCGTTCGAGGACTACTATTTCGATGTCTGCACGGCCGATTACGCCGAGATGGCCCGGCGGCAGGAACCGCTCCGCGAGCTGATGCTGGCCACCGACCAGGTGCAGATCAAGGGACCGGGGACCGATCTGACGTTCTCCATCAAAGACATCCCGGTCATCCCGTGCAACGGTCGCCGCAACATCCCGGATGGAGAGGTGTTCACCGCTCCGGTCCGCACGAGCTGTAACGGCGTGATTACCTACAACACCGGCTCGCTGTACCAGGGCACCGTCTTTGAAGGGATCAAGTTCGAGCTGCAGGACGGAAAGATCATCCACGCGGAGTGCCGAGGCGAGACGGCCCGGCTCAACCAGATCCTCGACTCGGACGAGGGAGCCCGGTACATCGGCGAATGGTCGCTGGGGTGCAACAACCGCGTGAAGAAGCCGATGCTCGACACCCTGTTCGACGAGAAGATCGGCGGGTCGCTGCACTTCACCCCCGGCCAGGCGTACGAAACCGCCGACAACGGCAACCGCAGCCGAGTCCACTGGGATCTGGTCCTAATCCAGACCCCCGAATACGGCGGCGGGGAGATTTACTTCGACGGCAAACTCGTGCGGAAGGACGGAATGTTCATTCCCGAGGGGCTGTTGCCGCTGAATGAAGGGTTGTGAAGCGAGCGTCTGGCGCTGGTACCCGGATGTCATCGAAACATCGGCATTTGGCCTCAGTTTCCCCAGGCCTTCGGCCTGGGCTAGGCGAATGCATGGCCCTTCGGGCCGACAGGAAGGGCCACCCTCCCGCCACCGCTGTTTTCTCGGTCTCGCTTTCCCGAAACGCGATTACCCGTTACGAATCACCGGTTCGTGCTGGGAAGGTTTCCCGTTCTCGGAGTGACATCCATGACCATTCAACAACTGACCGACGACCAGATCCGGGAATGGACTCCCGAGCAGAAGGACCGCTGGTGGCTGGAGAACGTCTACCGCGGCGACATGCCACAGCTCACGCTGCGGGCGGCGTTGACCGGGTTCATCCTGGGTGGGCTGCTGTCGGCGACGAATTTGTACATCGGGGCCAAGACGGGGTGGTCGCTGGGAGTGGGGATCACCTCGGTGATTCTGGCGTTTGCGTTCTTCAAGATTCTGCAGCAAATCGGGTTTCGTGAGTTCACGATCCTCGAGAATAACGCGATGCAGTCGATCGCGACCTCAGCGGGGTATATGACTGCTCCGCTGACCTCATCGCTGGCAGCGTACATGATCGTCAACAGCGTGATGCTGCCGTGGTGGCAGATCATTGCGTGGAACGTGGCGTTGTCGATTTTGGGGGTGCTGTTCGCCTTTCCGATGAAGCGGCGGTTTATCAACGATGAACAACACCCCTTTCCCGAGGGGCAGGCGGCCGGGGTCGTGATGGACACGCTGCACTCCTCGGATGCCTCGGTCGGGATCTTCAAGGCCAAGGTGCTGGCCTACGCGGCAGCGGGGGCCGCATATATCAAGTTCCTGCAGTCGGAGGGGATTCATACGTGGTGGCAAACGAAACTCCACGACTATCTCTTTATCAAATCGGCTTCTGCTTCGAACGCAGTGGAATTCTTAAAAGAGAACGCGAAATCATTAAAGCAACACATCGTCTACTTCCACGAAGATCTATTCGCGCTGTTCGGCTGGACCGGGGAGAAGGAGCCGCAGTTCCGGGGCATCCCGATGACGCAATTGACGATCAGTCCGGGGCTCGACATTGCCTTGATGGGAGCCGGAGGCTTGATGGGGATTCGGTCAGGGGTCTCGCTGATGGTCGGGGCGGTGCTGAATTATTGCGTGCTGGTCCCATTGATGATCCACTTGAAGGAGATAGTCCCCAAGGAGGGAACGACGAATGAATACGGGATGAAGTTAATCACTCAATGGTCGTTGTGGCCCGGAGTGGCGGGGATGGTGGTGGCCTCGTTTGTCGCATTCTTTGCGAAGCCGGGGACGATCACCAGTGCCTTCAAAGGTCTCACCTCGAAGAAGACCACCGATGATCCGCTCAAACATATTGAGTTCCCGCTATGGATCTCGCTCGTCGGGATACCGATCATGAGTCTGATCACCGCCGTGATGGCGTATTCGTTCTTCCAGGTTCCCATCTGGGCTTCGCTCGTGGGGCTCCCGCTGACGTTCGTGTTGTCGTTGGTCGCAGCCAACTCAACTGCGATAACCAGCATGACCCCCACCGGAGCGACGAGCAAGATTACTCAGCTGTTCTACGGGCTGATTCGCCCAGGTGACATCAAGTCGAACTTGGCGACCGCGGGAATCACAGCCGAGATCGTGAGCAACTCGTCCAACCTGTTGATGGATATCAAGCCCGGTTACATGCTGGGGGCCAAGCCCCGGCAGCAAGCGATCGGCCACATTATCGGGATCATCAGCGGGTCACTGGCCAGCACGTTCCTGTTCTTTGTGCTGTTCACGAAGGGGATCGACCCGCAGGTTCCCTCGACGGTGGCCAACCTGCAATCCGAGAAGTTCCCGATGCCCTCGGTGACGGTCTGGATGGGGGTCGCCAAGATCCTGACCGAGGGGTTCGACAAGCTGCCACCATCGGTCGTGACAGCCGTCATCATAGCCTCGCTGGCGGCTCTGGTATTGGAGATATTACGGATCGCCTCCCGAAACAAGTTCCCGCTGTCGCCGGTGGCGATGGGCCTGGCCTTTGTGATCGACTTCAAGTCGTCGTTGTGCATGTTCGCCGGGTCACTGATCTTCTGGCTGCTCGGGGTCGGGCGGATCAAGGAGGAAGAGGCGCCGAATCATTTCTGGGTGCAGAACTTCGAGCCGGTTTGTGCCGGGATCATCGCGGGGGCCAGCCTGATGGGAATCGCCGATATGCTGGTGGCGGTGTTCCTGCTGTAGGTGGAACAACAGGTCATCGACTGGCTCATGCCCCCGGCCACGATCCGAGTGACACCGGCGGATGATGAAGATGAAGCCTCCGGCCCACCCGATTTAGCGATCAGAGCGGGGCGTCGCCGCCAGCGACACGCAGACGATCTCCCGGTCATTCCGAGCGAATACACACTGATCCGAGTAGGCCGGGTGACTCCACACAATCTCGCGGCC
>QWPB01000164.1 GCA_003671275.1 Planctomycetota bacterium
AAAGGCTCCCCGGCTAGGACTCGAACCTAGAACCTAGCGGTTAACAGCCGCTCGCTCTACCATTGAGCTACCAGGGAGTGTGGCCACTCGGCGGGTGCTGAGTGGACAGGGATTTTTGCAAGAGGGTTCGGCTCTTGCAATGCCACTTGGGGGGATTTTTTCCGGGGGTTCGGGAACCGCTGGCGTTCCGGGGGCCACGCGGAGCGGGTTACGGAATCCGCTGGTACAGAAGGAGTTCCCCGGCATGACCTGTTACAGGACTCCGCGAATGGGCTCCGCTCCGTGGGAAAAGAATACCGGCCGGTTGGTATTGGTGTGCAATGGGGAGGAGCGGTCGACACCCAGTTTTTCGTAGATCGTGGCTGCGTAATTTTCAGGGGTGTAGGGGGCATCGAGCACATGGCCGCCTTCCTCATCGGTCTGCCCGATGATTTGGCCGCCGGGGACACCCGCCCCCGCCAGGACAATAGAGTATGCGCTTGTCCAGTGATCGCGCCCCTGAAACTTGTTGAGGCGTGGCGTGCGGCCAAACTCGGTCACGAAACAGACCAGTGTCTCGGCCAGCAGTCCTCGCTGGTCGAGATCCCGAATCAGGCCGGCAAAAGCGTGGTCCGTACTGCCCATCATGACCCAGTGACCGATACCGTACCGGCCTTCTCCTCCCGCTTTGTCACGGATTGTTCCGCAGGATGCCGAGGTGTAGATCAGATCGTGGTGGTCCCAATTCAGGTTGTTGCCTCCAGGAACTTCGGGGGTCAACGGCCATCGAACATCGACGGTGACAAACCGGACGCCCGCTTCGATCAGCTTACGGCCCACCAGATAACATGCCCCGCGATGTCCCTGGCCGTATAGATCTCGCGTTTCCACGCTTTCGTTGGCCAGATTGAAAACCTGGTCCACGCGAGAACTGGTCAAAGTGTCGAAGGCCTGGGAGTAGAACCGCTCCATTCCGGCAACTTCATTTCCCCGAGAGAACCCCGCATCGAGAGCGGTCAGTATCTGTTTGCGCTGTTCCAGGCGGCGTCCTGCATGGGATGGCAGTGGACGCAGGTCGGCCACCTGCCACTGGGGATCGGAGAGGTCGCGGCCTCCGGTCTTGAAGACCCGTGAAGCTGCGGGAAGAAACCCCGTCCGAGTCGCAGCGTGCTGTTCGTGATTGCCGGGAACCATGATGTATGGAGGCAGTTCCCGGCAGTCGCTTCCCAGCAGCCGGGTCGCGATACAGCCGATGTCGGGCATCTCCAGCGGGCTGCTAGGGTGAGATCCCGATAGCACGTATTGCGTGCCATCCGGGTGGCCGTTGGCGCCCGACTTGGCATGCCACATCGAGCGGATGACCGACAGATGGTGGGCAATCTGCGAGGTGCGAGGCAGCAGACTGGTGAACTGAATCCCCGGCACATTTGTGTCGATGGGGCGGTGCGGGCTGCGGTGGTCGACGGGAGCCTCTGGTTTCGGATCCCAGGTATCAATATGCGACAGACCGCCTTGTTCCAGAATGACCAGTACGTTCTTGGCAGCTGCCCGGCCGTTCCCCGCAGCTGCTTGGGCCTGCAGCGCCAGCCATTGAGGCAGCGACAGGCCGAGGATTCCGGTAGTTCCAATTTGCAGCGCGCGCCGCCGCGTGACAGCAATGTTTGGTGAAACTGTAAAACTCATGCAGACCCTCCTGCCTCATCCAAGGCGGCTGATGCTTGAGTGTAGTCAAACTTCTATCGGTCACAAGAGGGGAGTGATCTGGTTGCCTCTCAAGTGGGAGGCGAGGGGCACTTGGTTGCTGAGGAAGGCGCAATCGGGAAAACTAGCTGCGGCTCGTCGTCACTCATAAGTTCGACATAAGGCTCAAGGCGCCGTCGAAACTCATTACAACCGTGTGGGATGAGCCATGTTCAGCGGAAGGTCTTGAAATGATCAGAGCATGGTCCGTGGAGCTGGTGTTGTGGGGACTCCTGTTTGGGGCTGCTGCGTGGGGATCAGACCCGGAGATGGAAAAGATCGCCGATTATGCCCTCGTGCCTCCGGTGCTGAATACTTCCCCGCTGCCGGCGTATGACTATGACCAGCTCGATTACGGGATGACGATTGGAATTGAACGCACTCCCGGCGGGCGGTTGTGGGCCTGCTGGGTGGCGGGCGGGGATAGCCCCAAAGCCTTCTTTGTACTGGCCACCAGTGATGACGATGGGGAAAGTTGGTCGCGACCACGTCTGGTGGTGGACTCACATTCCCAGGATCTGCCGCGAGAACGCAGCGTGCTGGTCGGGAACCTCTGGACCGATCCGCAGGGGCGGTTGTGGCTGATCTTTGACCAGTCGATGGATATGTTTGACGGACGAGCCGGGGTCTGGGCTGCTGTTTGCGAGAACCCTGATGCGAACCAGCCGCAGTGGTCCGCACCGCGCCGAATCTGGCACGGCGTAACGCTGAACAAACCCACGGTGTTGTCGACGGGGGAATGGGTGCTGCCGATTTCACTCGATCAGCGAGGCGGATTTGGCCCATTCAAAAATAGTTTCAAAGAACTCGATCCGCTGCGTGGGGCCAATGTCTTTGTGTCCACCGATCGGGGAGTCACCTGGGAGCGGCGCGGAGCCGCGGTTTTTCCCAACCCCGACTGGCACGAACATATGATCGTGGAGCGGCGGAATGGCTCGCTTTGGATGCTGGCCCGGACGGCCAAAGGGATCATGGAGTCAACCTCGACCAATGGAGGACGCATGTGGTCCGAGCCGGTTCCTTCCGCGATTCAACATCCCAACGCCCGTTTTCATATCCGGAGACTGGCTTCAGGGCGACTGCTGCTCGTGAAGCATGGTGACCGCATTGAAGCCCACACAGGGCGTGTCCAGCTGAGTGCATGGCTCTCGGAAGACGATGGAACCAGTTGGAGCGGCGGACTGGTACTCGATGAGCGTAAAGGCGTCTCGTATCCCGATGGATTCCAGAGCCCGGACGGTACGTTGTACATCTCCTATGACCGCAATCGGGCGACCGATGGCGAGATCCTGATGGCGCGATTCACCGAGGCCGACATCTTGGCCGGAAAACTCGTCAGCCCGAAGTCGCGGTTGAAAATTCTCATCAGCCGCCCGCTGGGTCTCAGGAAAGCCGAGTGAATTCACTCCGAGATCCATATCTGCCGCTTCCACAGGTAGCCGATCGCCCCGACCGCCGCAGAGATCAGCAACGTGATGGGCATCGTGACCTTCATTCGAAAGGTCAGAATCAATGCCAGTACGGCAATTCCTGACGCTGCCAGATCCAGACTGCCCCAGCGAGGGCACTCCAGATGCAGCCAGCCGCAGGTCACGGACGATACGTCCGCAAAAACCGTGTGAATGGCGAACCAGACAGCGAGATTCAGGACCACCCCCACCACCGCAGCCGTGATCGTGGAGAGGGCGGCTGTCAAAAGTTTTTGTCCGCGCAGCCGTTCGATGTACGGAGCCCCCAGGAATATCCAGTAGAAGCAGGGCACAAACGTGACCCAGGTGGTAATCGCCGAGCCCAGTACGCCCGCCATGAGGGGACTCAGCGGGCCGGGGTCGCGATATGCTCCCATGAAGGCGACGTATTGCACCACCATGATGAGCGGGCCGGGAGTGGTTTCGGCCATTCCCAGGCCGTTGAGCATTTCGGTCGGTTTCAGCCAATGGAATCGCTCGACCGCCTGCTGTGCAACATACGCCAGCACCGAGTAGGCTCCGCCAAAAGTGACGACCGCCGCCTGGCTGAAGAACAAGCCCTGCCGCAGGTAGATCGAGTCGGGCCCCAGCCAGTAATACAAGGCGATCAGCGGGCCAAACCAGAGCGACAGGCAGAGGAAACTGACTCGTAGCGTCCGCCCCCACGAGGGAACCACCGGGGCCATATGCAAATCGTGGATGTCCTCGGTCCCGGTCGTACCGCCGTGCCCTTTCAAAATCAGGAACTGCTTCGGAGCGATCCGGCCTCCGCAGTACCCGATCAGCCCGGCTGCTATCACGATGATCGGAAACGGCACCGCGAAGAAGAAGATCGCAATGAACGACAGCCCCGCGATACCATTCATCAGACGGTTCTTGAGAACGCGTTTACCAATACGCAGTACGGCCTCAAAAACAATCGCCAGCACAGCGGGCTTCAGTCCATAGAACAGAGCCTGAATGGCAGAAGACTGCTGATTGGCTGCATAGATCCAACTGAGAACCAGGATCGAAATCGCCCCGGGAATAATGAACAACGTGCCCGCGATCAGCCCGCCTCGAACACCGTGCATCAGCCATCCGATATAGGTCGCCAGCTGTTGAGCTTCCGGCCCGGGGAGCAGCATGCAGAAGTTCAGAGCGTGCAAAAAACGCTCCTCCGAAATCCACTTCTTTTCTTCGACGAGTATCCGATGCATGACTGCGATCTGTCCGGCAGGGCCGCCGAAGCTCAATGCGGCCACCCGTGTCCAGGTGCCGGTCGCTTCGGCGAGTGTGGGAGGCTGGGAGACAGGATCGGTCATGGTCTGCTTCAGGGAGTGCGGTATCAGCGAATCGTATCGCGTCCCCCCAGAGGCCGCACCCGCGATCCACCCAGGCCCCGTTTCCCGAGACACCGGACGCATCACTGTGTACGATTGCATTCGGTATTCGTTCCTGGATCTGGAGACAGTCTGATGCCGATGACACGCCGATCATTTCTTGCAACTTCAGCGGCTGCGGGAGCATGGGCCGGAGCGGGCCCCCTGATTCTGGGAGCGGATGACGCTCCCAGCCGCTCGGTCACCGTGGGGGTGATGGGGATGAGCCGTGGTCGGTCACTGGCTTTGACGTTCGGCTCGTTGCCGGGCGTGCGTGTTAAGTATCTATGTGATCTGGACGCTGATCGACTGAATGCCGCCAAGGCCGAAGTCGAGAAGCTGGAGACGAAGCAGACGCCGCAGGGGGTGGTCGATTTTCGCAAGATCCTGGACGACCCGGAAGTCGACGCGCTGATCTGTGCTGCCCCCAATCATTGGCACGCTCCGGCGGCGATTCTGGCGTGCCAGGCGGGCAAGCACTGTTATGTGGAAAAGCCCTGTTGCCACAATCCGTGGGAGGGCGAACTGCTGGTGGCCATGGCCCGCAAATACAACAAGGCTGTCCAGATGGGCAATCAGCGGCGCAGCGGACCGGGCTTCGTGGAAGCCATGCAGCGACTGCACTCGGGAGTGATCGGTCGAGTCTATCTGAGCAAGAGCTGGTACACAGCATTACGCCCGTCCATCGGCCAGGGCGTGCCAGCGTCACCGCCCGAGGGGTTGGACTACGCATTGTGGCAAGGGCCCGCCCCTCACAAGGATTTTCGCAGTAATTACCTGCACTACAACTGGCACTGGTTCTGGCATTGGGGCAATGGAGAACTGGGGAACAACGGCATTCACTCGATCGATATCTCCCGCTGGGGTTTGGGAGCGGACTACCCGATCCACGTGACATCATCCGGCGGACGCTATCGCTATCAGGATGATCAGGAGACCGCCGACACCCACACGGTTTGTGCCGAGTTCGAAGGGGGCCGGCAACTCGTCTGGGAAGGCCGCAGCTGTAACAAACATGCCGAGAAGTTCGTGGCGTTTTATGGGGAAGAGGGCTCGCTGGAAATCGACGCCAGCGGACACTATCGCGTGTACGATCTCAATGACAAAGAAGTCGAGAACGTGAAGCACAACTATACCGATTCCTTGCATGCTGCGAATTTTGTGGCGGCAATCCGTAACAACACCCCGCTGGCTCTGAATAGTGAAATCGAAGAAGGATACAAGAGCACGCTGATCTGTCACCTGGGAAATATTGCCCACCGAACCGGACAGTCGCTGAAGTGCGATCCAGCCCATGGACGGATTCTGGACAACCCCGCCGCGATGTCACTGTGGAAACGCGAGTATTCAAAAGAATGGACGCCAAAGGAAATCTGATTCGCACGGACACAAAATCAGTTCATCCGAATAGTTGGGGGAATCACAGATGTCATGGCTTTACCCTGTAGCATGAACTTGGCGAGGTGCAGGGTGAGGATTCGTAGTTGCGGTAGCCGGAATCGTGGCATTGCCATGTCGCCGAAACTCGATCACCGAGGCTGGTAGAAGCCGAGCCAGTACCGCTTGAATCTCGGACGAATTCCGACAAACATGCTCTTGGTCTTGATGGGACACCCGAGGAATCCTTTCCGAGGGGGACAATGAGTCGTGAGAAACCCATTGAACCGCCGAAAGGCTGTCCACATCAAGACTTATT
>QWPB01000133.1 GCA_003671275.1 Planctomycetota bacterium
CGGTCGGTTCAATCCACCGCCATTCAATCGGGATACGAGCTGAGCCAAAGGCACTGCTGAAGGCGTTTTTAGCCCGCAATGCGTTGGCATCGATCGTACAACCCAGGAGTGTGGGGACTGGCTGGCTCCGTGTGCCCGCCTTTCGCTGCTCAACATACGCATTGAGCAGCAGGTCCGCCGCATCCAAGGCTCCTTGAATCCCCTCCAGAAATGCGGCGTTACAGCTGGGGAGATCGCACTGTCCACTACAGGCATGAGCGAAGTGATGGAACGACTGTCGCTGTGTGGCTTGGAACTGGGGGGGAATCACCATCCGCACCTGTTCCCACAGGCAGGCCTGATCCCGAGTTTCTCCTAATGTACCGCGTAGCAGCTCCACTCCCAGATGGTAGGGGCGTTCGCGTTCAGGCAGGGAGGTGGTCGTCAGAACCACCTGGCCCCGGTTGGGCAGGGTGACCGGAATATGGGATGTACCACTTTCAGAGCTTTGCCGATACAGGTTCAGGACGCCATCCCGCACCTCGGCCCGCGTCACATGAACCCTTCCGTCCACACCGGTGATGTACGCACCTTGAACCTGGCCAGATGGAATCAGGCTGGAAGGCTCAATTTGAAAACGCAACACACCCATTGCAGGTTAATGGAGATTGGAGGCGGAAATCGATCAGGTCTCGCCAATTTCGCGAGTGTATTGAGGCGTGTTGATTCGAGCAATGTCGCTCGGCGAGGTCTGGCCAACTCGGGGGAAAACATCCGTTCGTGAATGGAGAGCGGCAGCTAGAGAGCCCCAACGGTTCAAGCTCCGACGATGTCGCAAACCTGACGGACATCGGTCAGCAAGCGATCGGGCCGGAAATTCGGGTTTTTCAGGTCGTTCGCGTCAATCCGCGTACAACTGGCGTCCACGACCATCAGCCCGGTTCGGAACCCGACCTGCCGGGCTTCGGAGAGATCGTCGGTCAGCCGATTGGTCAGATAAAACACCTGCTGAGGGGCAAAACCCGCTTCGCCACATCGGGCGGCAACCGTTTCAAACAATGTCGGGGACGGCTTGCGAATCCCCAATTGGTATGACATTCCTGACAGCTCGGGAGAAAACAGCGTCGTCAGGTGCCCCTCGGCTCCCTGCCGCCGTAATTCCTGGAGTAACTGGGCCAGACTGAACTGCTGCATATCATCCAGCAATCCCTGTCGGAGACCCGCCTGACCGATTCGGGCCAGCGTTTCGGCGGTTCCGTCAAAAGCTGTGGTTCCTTGCAGCATGGCATGAAAGAAGTAGGCCACCTTAACGGCCAACGACTCTTCGTCACCGAGGGTTCCGCGGTCCCACTCGAATTCATTCCGCATCAGGCGGTCAATCAGTTTACCCCAGATGGCGGTGGAGTCGAGTTCCGGCACGTCTCCCTTGCGGCGGGTTCCCGCCATCCGCATTTCTTCGAGCACCCCCCGATACTGCTGGAGCATGTATTCCCAGGGTTGTCCCGGTTTGCGGGACATACTGTTCCACATTTTGAATTCATCGATCGTTTTCTGCAGGGCGATCTGCATCCGGAATTCCTGCGGATGATCGTGCTGCAACCGTCCCGAATCGATCGAAAGCAGGGTCCCGTACAGGCTCCAGATCACGACCTGGATCTCAGGAAGAGCCTTGCAGGTGGGCGTCGCCTTGATCGGCTGTCGCCGGGGCGGCTTGGGGAAAATCAGATCGGACCGGCTGTCGAGCGAGTCCAGATATTCGGCGAGCGACTTGGCCATAATGCGAGGAACGGGCTCGGCGGGGAATGTTCAAGACAAATTGTAAAAGAACACGCCTCCTTGGCGAAGCCTGTTGCATCGAGTAAGGACTCCGGCTGCGGAATTGCGACAATGCCCCGATCCCGCAACAATAGCAACCGCGCCCGCGAGCAGAATTCCAACTCGGACCATTCAACCCCAGAAATCCCATGACTGGCAACGCCTTCGGTTCACGATCCACCCTCAAAACCAGCAGCGGTGACTACTCGATCTTCCGGCTGCAGAAATTGGCGGAGGCGGGGCTCAAGGGGATCGACGCACTGCCGTATTCGATTCGCGTACTGCTCGAAGCGTGCCTTCGCAACGTCGACGGGTTTATCGTCAACGAGGAGCATGTCGCCGAGGTCGCGGGGTGGAACGCCGCCAAGCCGAAGGAAGTCGAAATCCCGTTCATGCCGGGCCGCGTGGTGTTGCAGGATTTCACGGGGGTTCCTGCCGTCGTGGACTTGGCGGCATTGCGTGAGGCAATGGTCCGCATGGGCGGCGACCCCAAGAAGATCAACCCACTGGTCCAGTGCGACCTCGTCATCGACCACTCGGTACAGGTCGACCAGTTCGCCAACGAGGGGGCCTTGCAGGGGAATATCGACATCGAATTCGAGCGGAACATCGAGCGATACCAGTTCCTGAAGTGGGGCCAGAAGGCGTTCCAGAACTTCCGCGTCGTGCCGCCATCGATCGGGATCGTCCACCAGGTGAACCTTGAGTATCTGGCGACCGTGGCTCTCACCAAGAACGGCGTCGTCTATCCCGACTCGCTCGTCGGAACCGACAGCCACACGACCATGATCAACGGCCTCGGAGTCGTCGGCTGGGGCGTGGGCGGAATCGAGGCTGAGGCTGTCATGCTTGGCCAGCCGATTTACATGCTCCTGCCCGAAGTGGTCGGATTCAAGATCACCGGTGAACTCCCCGAAGGGGCGACTGCGACTGACCTCGTGCTGACGGTGACGCAGACGCTCCGCAAGCATGGTGTCGTCGGCAAGTTCGTGGAGTTCTACGGCCCCGGTCTGACCGCGATGAGCCTCGCCGACCGGGCCACCATTGCGAACATGGCCCCCGAATACGGAGCCACGATCGGGTTCTTCCCAGTCGACGCCGAGACGCTGCGCTACATGGAGCGGACCGGTCGCTCGAAGCAGACGGTCGACCTCGTCGAACGCTACTACAAGGAACAGGGCCTGTTCCGCACCGATGCCTCGCCGGAGCCGAAGTTCAGCAGCAAGCTCGAGCTCGACCTGTCCACCGTTCAGCCGTCGATGGCCGGACCGAAACGCCCGCAAGACCGCGTGCTGCTCAAGGACATGAAATCGACGTGGCATAAGGATCTCACCGCGACGTTCGGCAAGAGCGCTGCCCATGCGCCAGTCGCAGTGCCGGGGCCGAAGCCCTCTGCGATTACCGATGGAGCCGTCGTCATCGCCGCCATCACCTCTTGCACGAACACCAGCAACCCCAGCGTGATGATCGGAGCCGGTTTGGTCGCTCGTAACGCCGTCGCCAAGGGGCTGACCAGCAAGCCGTGGGTCAAAACCTCCCTCGCCCCCGGCAGCCGCGTCGTGACCGATTACCTCGACAAGGCCGATCTCACCGCGCCGCTCAATGCCCTGGGCTTCAACACGGTGGGTTATGGCTGCACGACCTGCATTGGGAACAGCGGACCGCTGCCCGAAGCCGTGTCGCACGCCATCACCGACGGCAATCTCGTCGCTGCAGCTGTGCTCTCCGGCAACCGCAACTTCGAAGGCCGCGTCCAGCCGCAGGTGAAGGCCAACTACCTCGCCAGTCCGCCGCTCGTCGTGGCCTACGCCATCGCCGGAACGACTGACATTGACCTCGCCACCGAGCCGCTGGGGACCGGCAAGGACGGGAAACCGGTGTACCTCAAGGACATCTGGCCGTCGCAAAAAGAAATCAGCGACACGATCGCCGCCTCACTCAGCCCCGAGATGTTCACCACCCAATACGGCAAGGCTGCCGATGGTCCGCCCGAGTGGCAGCGGATCAAGGACACGACCGGCGATCTCTACCAGTGGGACGCGAAGAGTTCCTACATCCAGGAGCCGCCGTTCTTCGTCGACATGCCCAAGGTGCCCGGCCCGATCCACGGGATCACCGGGGCGCGGTGCCTCGTCTCCGTCGGCGACTCGGTGACGACTGACCACATCAGCCCCGCTGGAAACATCAAGAAGGACTCCCCCGCTGGCAAGTTCCTGCAAGACAGCGGCATCGCCCCCGAAGACTTTAACAGCTACGGAGCCCGTCGCGGCAACGACCGCGTGATGACCCGCGGGACGTTCGCGAACATCCGCTTGAAGAACTTGATGGTCCCCGGCAAGGAAGGGAACTATGCGGTTTATCTGCCGACGGGTGAAGTGACTTCGATTTATGACGCCTCGCTCAAGTACAAGGCAACGAACACGCCGTTGGTCGCGCTGGCGGGCAAAGAGTACGGCACCGGCTCGTCCCGCGATTGGGCGGCCAAGGGCACCTACCTGCTCGGCATCCGCTGCGTGATCGCCGAGAGCTTCGAGCGCATCCACCGCTCGAACCTCGTCGGCATGGGCGTGTTGCCGCTCCAATACCGCGAGGGCGAAAGCCGCGAGGTGTTCGAACTCGATGGTACGGAAACCTTCTCGATCGCCCTCGACGACACACTCAAGCCCCGCCAAGCGGTCGAAGTCACCGCCCGCCGAGCGAACGGGGAAGAAGTTTACTTCGTCACCACCTGCCGCATCGACACCCCGGTGGAAGTCGAGTACTACCGCCACGGCGGGATTCTGCACAAGGTGCTGCGGGATCTGGTGAAGGGATAGGGTGCGATGGAATGCCCCCGCTCCGTAGCAGAAGTCGTCAGACTTCTGCTGTCCGCCGTTCAGCATGTTGAGATACAGGAGAGAGCCGGTCCTGCCGATCCACTTGTTGATCGGCAACCCGGACATCCAAAGCGATGCCTGGGCGAAGCCGCAGATCAACATGCCGCTGGCCGGAGGCCTCTTCACCTGCCAGCACTGCGGGGCGTTCATCACCGGGGAGCGGATCAAGCGGAAACTCAAGGGCGGCGGCGGGCGGCTCCACGACTACTACCGCTGTGCTAACAACTACCCGACCGACGATCATCCCAGCGTTCGCTGGCGCGGCGACGATCTGGAGGACGCCATCGTGGCCGACCTGGAAACGATCCGTATCCCGGATGGCGAACTGGCCGAGTGGTTCAACCAGACGCTGCAAGCCGCGTTCAAGAACACGAGCGAGGTCCAACGCCAACAGCGGCTCACGTTGAAAAAACGGACCACCGAAAGCCGAGCGACAACTGGAACGGCTGATCGAGGGACTTCCTACGCCCGCTGATGAGAAGTCGCCCGAAGCGACTGGCGAACGGTCGAAGCCAGTCGAGCCGCCAGCGAGTGGCGATGGGGCCGGGGGCGGGAACACAGGCGAAGGCGAGTTCATATTCCGACCAGATGGCAATGGCTACTTCCTTAAGGGCTTCGGGGAGCAAGGCCGTATCTCAGCGAGTGGAGCAAAGGGACTCCATGACCTCTTTCGGCTTGTTCAAACGCCGGGCGTGGGCGTACTGATGTTTGAACTCATCAACGGTCCGGGAGCGGAGCGGTTTGAAGGTGACTCTTACAGTAAACAGCCTGCCGCAGAGAAAATGACGATCGACGAGATAAGGAAGAAGCGACAGCAGTTCAAGGAGGACATTGAGGAAGCGGTTGATCCAAACGAGAAGAGTCGCCTAGAGGGGGAGTTGAAGGATTATGAAAGCAGTGTCGCGGGGCTGTTCGGTAAGACGGGTCGCCATGGAAAAAAGACGGTCCGCGATCGTAACAATCCAAACGACAAACACCGACCAGCGTTGCTCAAACGAATCAAAACCGCTTGTACAAAGCTACGCAATGAAAACCTCAAAAAGCTCGCCGATGATTTCGAGCGATCTGTTTCTTCCATGTCGGGTTGCATGGTCTATCGACCGGCGGTTGAGGGGCTGACGTGGACGATCACAAAAGTTGTAGCGCCGGAAGTTACAAAGTAGCGCCGAAAGTTACGCCATATCCAGTGAAGGGCGAGCGACGCCTGTAGTCGCCGCCGAACGACTCTCGTTCCACTGGAAAATGTGCCATGAAAGAAGCTGCTGTGAGTCCCCCGCTGGACTCTCCCGCGATGCTGATCGATGTTGAGCAAGTTGTCCTGCCCGAGACAGTACGATCGTTCGTGACTGCCGGAGCGAAGTCACTGGGGGCCGATCCTTCGTTCGTGGCATTGCCCGCGCTGGCGATGCTTGGGGCGTGCATCGGGAACACACGACGAATGGTCATCAAGCGGGGTTGGACGGAACCGCCAGTGGTGTGGTCGGTCATCGTGGGGAACTCAGGGGCGTGTAAATCGCCCGCGTTGGAACTGGCATTGAATC
>QWPB01000067.1 GCA_003671275.1 Planctomycetota bacterium
CTTCTCCAGTGAAAATGAGAGCCCCGTTGAAATCACGGAGCGTGGCCATCTGCTGGCCGTAATCAGCTGCCTGAATCCATCTTCGCGGTCCATCGGAACCCCGGGCCCCAGCAAACCCGGTGTGGTTCAGATCGGCATCATTCCCGAAGGCGACGTCCCGCCGGGGCCGCTCGAAGGCTGGATCGATGCGGAGTCCAACGGTTGGCACTATCTGGCCATCGGAGGAGGTGACCGTAGCCAGTCCCTGCGTCTGAGCCAGGGACTAGCCCATGCTCCCGGCACGCCGCAACCCCTGCGTTCCACCGGGCTGGGTTCACACGGATGCGCCTTTATCGAGATTGATCCCTATGGAGGAATCCACCACGAGTTGATCCGCACGGCCACACTCCGCTGGGAGCGGGTGGGACTCGACTGCTCGACATCAACCAGTTGGGAAGAACTCGTCGAGCGAATGGCCCTGCATCTGCTGGAGTACGAGACCAGTCCGGTGGAGACTCTGTGGAACATCGAATGGGTACTGGGTGGCAAGGGCGATGTGTTTGACAGCCTGTCCGATCTGCGGCGGCAGCGCGATCTGTGGGACGCCATTGATCGAGACGGGAATACCCCCGGAGCCTCGGTCCGGCGGCGACATACCCTGACACGTGAGCCATTCGAGTCGGGACGTGAGCACGAAGCCGCAAATCTGCTGCAGGAATTTAGTGAGACCATCGGCGCTGTCCTGGCTCCCCAAGAGCCATTCTGGGCCGAACGAGCCAAGCCGTTTGCCGATCTGACATCGACTTGGGGAAGGCAGCTGGCGACGCTGGTCCATAACGCGGACACCCACAAGGTGGCCGAGGAAGCGCGACGGCTGGCACGCGGATGGTGGACCTGATCCGACGGGAGCGGGCAGGACAGGGACCGTAACGCGATGACCGCGTCACCGTCAGGGAGGACCGATTACCATGAAAATCACTGAACTCCAGGTCGAACGATTCGGCGTGTGGAGCGACCTGCATCTGCCTTTGAACCGCGGGGGGGTGAGTGTCTTCTATGGACCGAATGAAGCGGGGAAATCAACGCTGATGCGGTTCATCCGGGCAATGCTGTACGGCTTCCGCCCGCAGGATGAATCGACGGCAGGGCCACACCCGACACCCATTCGCTGCGATGGAGCCCTCCGACTGGAGAAGTCGGGACGCGAGCATCTGGTCCGACGGATCACGTCCTCGGGGACACGGGGCCGGGTACTGTTCGATGGTGTGGAAGATCCGATCAAGACCGACTCGCTGATGAAGAATCTGGTCGGCGGGATCACTGAGCCCGTCTACGAAAACATCTTTGCCATCGGCCTCAATGAGCTTCAGGAACTGGCCACCCTCGATGGTGAGGAAGTGGCCCGGCATATCTATGGCATCTCGCTGGGGCCGGATGGAGAACGTATTCTCAAGGCCCACACCGGAGCCGAAAACGAAAGCCACCGGCTGCTGGATGACACCGCCCCCGATGGCAGCCTGCTGAAGCTGGTACGTGATCTGGATGCGGTTGACCGCGAGCTGGCGTCACTGGGCGATCCCTCTCGAAAGTACGACGAGCTGGTCTCCAAGCGGGACCATCTCGAAGGTGAGATCGCCGATCGAAAACTGCGCCAGGCCGAGATCCAGTATGAAGTCCGGGCGCGCGGGTTCATGGACCGCGTGCATGGCCCCTGGAGCCGCGAACAGCAACTGCGACGCGAGATGTCCGGCCTGCCGCAGCTGGTGGACTTTCCCAGTGATGGTTTGCAGCGTGTAGAGGCCTGGGATGCCGAGGTCGACTCAATCGACTCCCGACGGCGGCAGACACTCAGCGAGATTGAACGGCTCGAAAGCGAGATCTCCCGAAACACGCTCGAACCGCATCTGGAAGAACAGGCCACCACCATCCGGCATATGCTGTCGGAGCAGGAGTCCGTGCGGTTTATCGAGCGGCGATTGATCGACCGCCGAGCCCGCCAGGAAGCCACGAAACGCAGCCTCGATGCGGCACTCGCCGGGTTGCAGGGGCAGTGGGCCACGGATCGGCTGGAAGAGACCGAGTTCTCCCCCGCCGCGCTCTATCAACTGGCTCAGGCGGCCCGCGACTACCAGAAGGCGGGGGCCTCACGCGCGCGAATCATCCGCCGCTACAAGAAGTACGCCGCGGTGGCGAATCGGAAGCAGTCTTCCACCGAGGATCAGGTCCGACACCTGGGTGGCCTGAACATGGTCCAGGCCCGGGAACATGCGCAGCGGCGGTTGGAAGAGCTGGAAACCGTGATCACCCTGCGGAACCGCGAGACGGTCCTGAATGAGCTGATCTCGGGACTGGACCTGCAAATCGGCCTGATCAACCGCCCCAAGGATTTGCCGGATTACTTCCATCTGACGTTGTGGTTTTTTGGAATGGCCGGGTTTGCCTTGCTGGCAGCAGGACTATTTGCCCTGATCGACACGGGCCCCATCACGTCGACACAGTCCTGGTTCTTCTCCAATGCCCCCTGGATCGTGGGGGCCACCTACATCTGCGTCGCGGCGTTGTGCGGCGGTGTCGTCTGGGTGATGAACGAACATTACGAACCATCTCGGTACGGACTGGATACGCTTCAGAAGCGGCGGCAGGAGGCGGATGAAGAACTCGGCGAAATTCGCCACGAAATCCTCCGCATCACCCAGCTCGATGTGGCCCGCGGTCCCATGCCGACTCTCGCTGATACGATCGGTGAAGAACCCGACCAGCTGACCGAAGAGTCGGTTTCTCGGGCGATTCGACGACGGCTGGTCGAATTTGACCGCTACGAGCAGCAGTCCAAACGCATTGACGCGATCCGGAATCGCATGTCCCGCCTGCGACAAGCCCTGAAGACTCGCCAGCGCGACATCGTGAACGCCCGCCGGTTCTGGTGCGAACAACTGCGCCGTGTCGGCCTCCAGGAAACACTGAAGATCAAAGCCGCCTTTGATCTGCTGCAACGGGTAGCCGATGCCCGGCGACTGTGGATCGAATGGCGGGATGATGAACGAGAGCTGGAAATCGATGACCGCCGCGTCCGGGATTTCCGCAGCCGGGTTGAAGGTCTGGCTCGTCGCGGCGGGTCTGCGGGCACCCAGCTGGATTGGTACCAGCTGTTATCCCAGTGGGAACTTCAACTGCGGCAGATTGAAGATTCACGGCAGTTGCTGGTACGACTGCAGTCGGAACTCGACGACAAGCGAAAGCGTTTGACCGGGATCAATGACTCGCTCGCCTCCGTTCGGGGACAGCGGGCCGCGATGCTAACCAGGGCCGGTGCCAGCGACCGGGCCGATCTGATTTCGCGTCTGAAGTCCTACCAGCGGTACAACGAACTGTCCCGGCTGCTGCAGGCCGCCAGCGAAGAAGTCGCCGCAGCCGCGCGTCTGGAGCCAGATCTGGCGATCGTCGAAGAAGATCTGCTGCGGTTTGAGCCGTCCAGGAATGAAGAGCAAACGATCCTGCTGCGGGTGGAACTGGTACAGATCGAGGAGCAGCAACAGAAGGGATTCGAGAAGCTGGGACGACTCAAGCAGGAGATCCTCGATCTGGAAAACGATCGCCGGGCCTCGTCGCTCAAATTCGAACGGGCCCAGCTGGCTCATGAACTGGAGAACTCGACGCAGCGGTGGCTGGCCTTGCGAGCCACGGGACAGACCGTGGAAAAGATGCGGGCTCGCGTGGAGCGAAACTGCCAGCCTGAAATCCTGAAGCACGCTTCGGAGTATCTCGACCGGTTGACGTGCAGCAAGTATCACAACATCTGGACGCCACTCGGACAGCGGCACCTGGTAGTTGACGACGAACGCGGAGAGTCTCTCAAGGTCGAGCACCTCAGTAACGGCACGCGGGAACAGGTCTTCCTCGCGATCCGACTGGCCGTGATGAAGGACTTTTCGGATCGGGGTGTCGAATTGCCAATGGTCCTGGACGATGTCGTCGTGAACTTCGACCAACTGCGAACCGAAGCAGCTGTTCGTACGCTGCTCGACTTCGCGGAGCAGGGACAGCAAATCCTGATGTTCACCTGCCATCTGCACCTGGCCCACATGTTCGAAAATCAGGGGATTGAACCGATCTGGCTGCCCACCCGGACAGGCAACCCTTCCCGCGAAGGCCAGCGGGCCTGACCGGTGGTCCGGAGTGCCGCTCGTCATCGGGCTCCCGAACCTGATCGAATTCAGCGTGTCCCCTCGGGCTTGAGACCATCATGCCCACCCTGCCCGACCAGCTCTCGATTAACACCCGCTTTCAGCTGGCACTGGAAGAGCTGGAATGGAGCTACGCCCGCAGTTCAGGCCCCGGCGGACAGAATGTCAACAAGGTCAACTCCAAGGTCCAGCTGACCTGGAAGCCCGAGGAATCGAACTCGATCCCGGACGATCTGCGATTGCGGCTGCTCACCCGCCTGGAACCCCATCTGACCGTTGATCGCGAAATTCGCATCGACTCGCAGTTGTTTCGGGACCAGCCCCGCAATCGTGAAGACTGTCTGGAAAAGCTCAAGGCCCTCTTACTGGCCGCCTTGGTCGTCCCCAAAGTTCGCAAAAAGACGAAACCGTCCCGCGCGTCACAGACCCGCCGACTGAATGAAAAAAAACGAGAATCGACCCGCAAACAAGACCGCCGTCCGCCTCGCAATGATGAGTAACACCACCCTCTGCGTGGCATACCCCGGATTGCCGATCCTTCTATCCCTCCGCACCCAATCCGCGATTTCTCTCCCGGCTCTCAGGTGACGGTCGTCAGACCGGGGGACTCCATTGCGGAGAGAGGGGGGCTGGGGATCTCAGCTGCCTGCGGTCCTGATGCAGGCACACACCCCACGGGAATCGATCGGTCGATTGAGGTTCACCCCTTGGAACTGATAGCCTCCACGAACACCGCTTCCGGAATTGATGATCTCATGTCCAGCCGCACTGACACTCTGCAGAAGATCCGCAGCCTTCACCTGACCAGCGAGCCGCTTCCAGAACTCTCGTCGGGCGGGGTGCGGTACCCAGATCCCCTGGCCCGGTTCTGTGAAGTGCTGGCAATGGTCGGTGGCCGAGGGATTCCCGTAGCCAGCCGTGCCGAGGCTCAGGCGGTGTTGCAAACGCTGCCGCAGTACCAGTCGGCTCGAAAGCGAATCTCCGTGTGTGCCGGAGTGGGCGATACGAACTTCCCGGCAGAGAAAGTCACCGATCCGCATGCACTGGAAGATGTGGACTTCGCGATCCTGCCCGGCGAAGTCGCGGTGGCAGAGAACGCCGCGGTCTGGGTCACGGATCAGCACGTTCCGCACCGTGTGCTGTTCTTTCTGACGCAGCATCTGGCCCTGGTCGTGCCTCGCAGTCGTCTGGTCCACAATCTGGGACAGGCGTACCCGCTGATTGATGTTCAGACCCGGCCCTTCACGGCGTGGATTTCCGGGCCGTCGAAAACCGCCGATATCGAACAATCGCTGGTCATTGGGGCTCATGGGCCACGATCATTAACCGTCTTTCTGCTCGACGAGTAAATCACGATCGCCGAAGATTGGCGTCAGGGTTGAACCCGTCGCTTCTGACTTGAGCCAAAATTCAGAGACCGAAGCCCTCCGCAGAACCCGCGCGCTCTCCGTTCGAAAATCCGCCGTTCCGGATTGCGAGCCCGCTATATGTGGGATTCGCGAGGTAGGTTGACCACACAAGGAGGTGCGCTCCTGGAGAGCGGCCCCCGGAAATCGTCATCCTCGGATCAAGCGGTTTTTTCGATGAGTTCGATTGCTTCCTCTCCATCGATCCACTCGACACATCCCGATCAGGCGGTCCCGGCATCCGCCCTATGGATGGCCGTCTTGCGATCCGTGTGGGTCGTTACCGTGTTGCTCTCCGGTGGTTTGGTCATGGCCATGAATCAGGCCGACGCCGATCTGTGGGGACACACCCTGTATGGCAAAGAATGGATCGAAACCGGGAGGCTGGCTCCAACCACCACACACTCTTACACCGCCATCGGCTTTCGATGGATCAACCACGAAAACCTCGCCGAACTCCTATCCGCCTGGACCGAGATGAACTTGGGTTCCGTGGGCCTGCTGGCTGGGAAGTTCGCACTCAGTCAGCTGGTACTGGGGCTAATTCTGTGGCAGGCCCGCCGGTCACAGGTTCCCTGGCTATTAGCGGGTGGCATGGTCATCGTGACAGCCACGGGGCTGGCATTTCACTGGCACTTCCGGCCTCAAATTCTCGGGTATACGCTCTTCACGCTTATGATTGCCGGGCTCTCGTGGATCTTCGAAGGCTGGGAAGGCCGTTGGCATTGGCGGCCATGGTCCGCCGCCCCGATGCCTCTCGATGCGGGGGCGGAGTATCGCTGGGGCCGGATGCGTGCTCTCTGGCTGGCTTTTCCGCTGTTTGCCATCTGGACGAACACCCACGGCAGCTTTGCCGCAGGCGTGGCCGTCTTCGGCGCGTATCTGGTCTTTCGGTCGGTGGAAGCCATCCTGCTGTGGGGAAAATCCGGTGCCGGACGGGTTCGGCGGTTTGCCTTGATGTCATTCCTGGCGGTTCTGGCGACCTGCGCCACTCCGTATGGTCTGGATCTTCACCGCTGGATGTTCGCTGCCATTGGCCATCCGCAACCAGAGATCATCGACTGGCAACCCATTGCGTTGCTGAGCGGCGATGCCGTTCCGTTCTGGTTGTTGACCGTGGTGACGATCTTTTCATTGCGGTTCTCGACCCGGCCCAAGGATCTGACACACTGCCTGATCCTCGGACTCGTCGCGTGGCAGGCGGTCAGCCATATCCGGCATCTGACCTTCCTGGCATTGCTGGTGGGGCTTTGGATTCCGCCACATCTGGCCTCCGCCATGGGACGAATGAAACCGGCTTCCGAGTCCCCCTCGATTCACCCCTGGCCTCGCCCGATGGTGCAGTTCGCCATCGTGATCCTGCTCGCCTGGATCGGGCATGTCGGAACTCAGCTGGCACCGCGACTGCGTGTTCTTGAGGTCGACCGAGCACGCTTTCCGGTCGGAGCGATGCAGTTCATCGAAGATCACCAGCTACGAGGACGAACGGTGGTGATGTTTAACTGGGCCCAGTATGCGCTGGCCTGTTTCGAGTTGGAATCGGACCCGTTGCGGCAGTCGACGGTGGCCATCGATGGTCGGTATTCGACGTGCTATCCGGTAAACGTGATCGATGCCCATTTCGACTTCATGCTCGGCCCGTATTACACCGGGGGGCGGTATCGCCATCCCAATTCCGGCCCGATCGACCCCGAAAAGATGCTGACGATCGGGGCTCCTGAACTCTGTGTGATCTGCCGGACTCAGAAACCCTCCGTGCGGGCATTGGAGGCACACGCCGACGAGTGGGCTCTGCTCTACCAGGACTCTCTGGCCCAGGTCTGGGGCCGCCGCACACGGTTCGATTCCCCGGGCCGAAGAGACTATGTCCCGCCTACAGCCCGGCGGATCAGCGATGAGTTGCAATCCGGTACTGTGCCTTATCCGGCATTACCCCGTACAACGGACCGCCGTGGATCGTGGCAGCTGGTTGAATCCGAGGGGTGAACCGGGTAAAAATCGGACTTCCCCTGGGGCGGGACGGCGCTGATTGTCCGTCCACTGGACTCCAGGACTCCCGCAGGCTTATCAGCAGTCGCAACTCCATGGCTACGCACGATATCGGTTTGATTGGTCTGGCCGTCATGGGCCAGAATCTCGTCCTTAACATGGCCAATCACGGCTTCTCCGTGGCGGTCTACAACCGCACGACGCAGACAACGGACGAGTTCGTCGGCGGCCTGAAGAACGAGCCGCAGGACAAAGTCTGGGCCGGAACGCCCGACCGGATCCAGGGCTACCACACCCTCGAAGAGTTCGTGAAGAGCCTCAAACGCCCTCGCCGCATGATGATCATGGTGAAGGCCGGAGCCCCGGTCGACGCGGTCATCGAGCAGCTGAAGCCGTTGCTCGAACCGGGCGACATCATCATTGATGGCGGCAACAGCTACTTCCCCGATACGAATCGTCGTGATGCGGATCTGCGGAAGGCCGGACTGCGGTTCATCGGCACCGGCGTCTCGGGCGGTGAAGAAGGAGCCCTCAAGGGGCCCAGCATCATGCCTGGCGGGCACCACGATGCATGGCCGTTCGTCAAGGACATCTTCCAGGCGATCTCAGCCAAGGTCGGCCCGAACAATGACATCCCCTGCTGCGACTGGGTCGGCGATGCCGGGGCCGGTCAGTACGTCAAGATGGTCCACAACGGGATCGAATACGGCGACATGCAGCTGATCTGCGAAGCCTACCTGATCCTGAAGGAGACGCTGGGCCTGACCAACAACGAGCTGCACCAAGTCTTCAAGGAGTGGAACGAGACCGAACTCGAAAGCTACCTGATCGAGATCACCCGTGACATCTTCACGGTCAAGGACTCGCTCGGCAGTGGCGACCTGATCGACAAGATCCTCGACACGGCGGGCCAGAAGGGGACCGGCAAGTGGATGAGCCAGCATGCCCTCGACCTGGGCGTACCGACGACCCTCATCACCGAGGCCGTCTACGCCCGCTGCCTGTCGGCTCAGAAGGATGAGCGAGTCCGGGCGGAGACGGTTCTCGCGGGACCGAAGGACGCCAAGTTCACCGGCGACAAAAAGCAGTTCATCGAGGATGTGAAGCAGGCTCTCTACGCCAGCAAGCTGTGCAGCTACGCCCAAGGGTATGTCCAGTTGAACGCTGCGGCCAAGGAGTTCGGCTGGAAGCTGAACAACGGAAACATCGCCCTGCTGTGGCGCGGCGGTTGCATCATCCGCAGCCGGTTCCTGGGTGACATCAAGGCGGCGTTCGACAAGAACCCGGACTTGGAGAACCTGCTGCTCGACGACTTCTTCAAGGCTGCCATCGAGAAGGCTCAACCGAGCTGGCGTCGCGTCCTGTCAACGGCGATCCAACTCGGCCTGCCGACCCCAGTGTTCAGCGCCGCCCTCAACTACTTCGATGGCTACCGCCGAGGCCGCCTGCCCGCGAACCTGCTGCAGGCCCAGCGCGACTACTTCGGGGCGCACACGTACGAGCGGCTGGATAAGAACCGTGGCGAGATGTTCCACACCGACTGGATTCGCGAGCGGACGCTGTAGTCTTTCGTCGAGTGCTAAGTCACACGGTTGACTCTCTGACTTCCAAGCCCGTGGTGGATCGCATAGCGATCCACCACGGGTTCCTTCATTTACCAATCCTGCGGTCTCACATGGCATCTGAGCGGGGGCTCGGGTATCGTGCTGAACATCGGAATGACGTATTGACGATACGGCAGAGAATTGTGTCTACCGCAAGTCCTCGAAGGCATCGCTTCCTGGAGACCGTAGAGCAGGCAAGTTCGCCGGTCCCACGACCGACTTTCCGGACGCACACACTTGGATTCGTTTCGCGAGCACATTAGCAATACATGCGAGATTGAAGGTGAAAAACTGACAGCCGTTCTGCGAAAGATGACATTGATTGGTGAACATCGTCCTACGATTTCAGCGCTGCCCGCAGACCCGTTTCGATGTCGCCGTGGAGGAAACGGTATCCCGTCGACTCCAATCGCGTTGGCAGGACGCGGGTGCTGGCCAGGATCAGATCCTGGGCCATCTCGCCGAGGGCGATCCTGGCAATAAACGCGGGTAATGGAAAAATTGTGGGACGATGCAGAATCGCCCCGAGCGCCTTCGTAAATTCGTAGTTCGTCACAGGCTGCGGAGACACGGCGTTGACGGGTCCGCTGAGAGATCTTGTGTTCACGGCAAAGCGGAACATCTCAGCCGCCTCATCGACTGTCAGCCAGCTCCAATACTGCCGCCCGCTGCCAATGATGCCACCGGCCCCCAGCTTGAAGGGAAGCAGCATTTTGGCCAAGGCACCACCTGCCCGACTCATCACCACGCCCAGTCGCAAGTTTACGACACGAAGGCCCGCCTGCCGGGCGGGATCAGCTGCAGCTTCCCACGCGATGCAGACCTCGGGGAGATAGCCGTTGCCCGCCGGGCTGTCCTCGGTGAGTTCCTCCGCTCCCCGATCCCCGTACAGACCGATCGCACTGGCGCTGATAAACGCCTGAACCTGACCTTTTCGTTCGGCGGCGGCCCGTGCCAGCAGCTGAGTACCGTGAACACGACTTTCGCGGATGCGATGCTTCTTCTCGGGAGTCCAGCGGCCCTCGCCAATGTTTTCACCGGCCAGATGGACGATCACCTCAATACCATCGAGGACAGCGGGGGGTAAAGTAGTAGCCTCGGGATCCCATTGCCTCTCTTGCGCACTGCGAGGGGATTTTCGAGTCAACACGACGGTCTCATGCCCATCGCTTTGCAGTAACGGAAGCAGCGTCGAACCAACCAGTCCCGTGGCCCCGGTCACTAGAATCTTCATCTCGCTCTCCCGAACAGATCATCCCGGCCAAGTGATGGGCATGATTCGAAGAGGAACCACCGATCACCTGACGAACCCCGACGAATCATCGGCTAAGCACCTGAAGCATCCCCACACAGAAAAGGGGCAGATCATCCGGCTTGCGGCTGCTGACAAAATGCCGATCCACAACGACGGCACTATCTTCGAAGTGGGCTCCGGCGTTAATCAGATCGTCCTTGATTCCCGGCGAGCCGGTCACTCGAACACCACGATACACCCCCGCCGAAATCGGCATCCAGCCTCCATGGCAGATCGCCGCGACCAGCTGCCCCCGCTCATGGAACGTCCGGATCAGATCCAGCACCGGCTGTTCCCGGCGCAGCTTGTCCGGCATCCAGCCTCCAGCGCACAAGACTCCCTGAAAATCATCGGCCCGCATATCACGGATGGCAGCCTCCGAAACGCAGGGGTATCCGTTTTTACCGACATACCGTTTCCCGGCTTCGGCTCCCGCCAGCACCATGGTAACACCCGCTTCGGCCAGTCGGAGCCTGGGATACCACAGCTCCAGGTCTTCGTAGTCGTCTCCCACAAAGCACAAGACGCGTTGTCCGTTGAGTGAATAGGCCATGACACGATCATCCTGTGGAATAGGAACAATGTCCGGGGTAACGACTATCGAGCGGCTGTGATCCACTCGGCCCAGCGGGCCTCGTCATTGCGAGCCCGATGTCGAGGGTGAATGAAGATCCGGACCCGTTTGACGTAGTCATCAAACTGCGTCATGGCCAATGTTTCGACGACGGGTGAAACCGTGCGCAGAGGCCGGTAGCTTTCGGTTTTGGGGAAGTAGATATCGACGGCGAACTCGACTTCCTTATGCGGCGGCGGGGCGTCGACCAGGATCTCGGTGGGCGTGACCGTCTCGCCCCACGCCCGGGAGGCGACCATCGCCAGTTGTTCTGAGATCTCGACCAGTTCGCCAAATCGGCGGCCCGAGATAAGGCGGTAGACCTCGGGATTTTGAGAAGGCGTGAACTCAGCGGCCCGTTTGTAGATCACTCGACGGGGACCGAACACCCCTTCGAGCAAAGCTTCACAAGCCCCTCCCCGCGCGGCCTGGCGAAGGTTCGCAATCATCTCGGCGTCGGTCTGCGTGAACAGCAAGTCCAGATCAAATGCGGGTGACAGATGAAAGAATGCTCGGGCAAACATATTTGTGGCCGCACGGACGGCATGATGCCAGTAGACTTCGCTGAACATTACGTACCGGGCAAAGACCATCAACTCGGCAGCGGTCTTCCCCTTGGAGGTGATTGCCAGTCCATCGCCCGTGGCGTTCAGGACCAGCGATTGCATCAACCGCTGGCGGTCAAAGTTCCGACCGTAAGGGACACCGCAGTGCAGGCTGTCACGGTCGAGATAATCCATTTTGTCGATGTCAATCGGTCCCGACAGGATGGATTTCAGCACCCGGCGGGCAGGCGTCGCAGCTTGCCCCGTGAGCAGGGAGACGACATCGTCGGGGTTCACCTTCCACTCATGACGCAAGACCTGGGCCAGCTCAGTCTGGGGGGCCAGGAAGTGTGCGGCATGGGCCTCATGCGGGGGCATGGAAGTGAGTCCCATATCCTCTATGGGGTGACAGAATGGCCAGTGCCCGATGTCATGCAGCAACGCGGTCGCAATCAGCAGTTCCGCATCGGCGTCCGAAATCGTGGCGACAAACCGGGCGTCCTTCCGCAGCTGTTGCAGGTACCGCAGGGCATTGTGGTAGACCCCCAGAGCATGCTCGAATCGCGTATGCGTGGCCCCTGGATAGACTTTGGAGACCAGTCCCAGCTGGCTGATGTGGGACAGGCGTTGGAATTCCGCCGTGTCGACCAGCGAACGCACCCGGCGGGTGAACGGAACGTTCTGCTCCATCGGAACGCGAATCAGATTGCGTCCGGAGTCGAGATCTGCCAGTTCTGGGATGTCGTCGTAATGTGCCATCGAATGCTGTACGCCCCCTCGGTTCACCGCGTTATGGGTTCGGGGCGGGCGGGACCGTGGGGGCCTTTTCGACAGGGGCGCCCGGAATCGGGTTGGGCGGCCCCGCGTGAATCTGCGACACCTTCCCGTCGGCGGTAACTCGAAACAGTGCATTCGCGCGGGAGTCACAGACAATAAAGTCCGCCCCCTGAATCCGCAGACCGACGGGATTCACAAACGGTGCCCCGCTGACCCACTTCTCGGGCTTTCCACCGGGCGGAATCTTCCAGAGGGCCTTGGCGTAGCCATCGGTCACATACGCGGTGCCGTCTTTGGCTACGACGATCTGATGCGGGAACTCGAACACCAGATCGTCGACGATCGGAACGAATTTTCCATCACTCGAATACTTGCGAATCTGCGGCTTGAGTGACGACAACACCCAGAGGGCCCCCTGGTCATCTACACACAATCCGCGAGCCCCTCCGACTACGGCAAATTCTGTCGGAGGTTCCTGGGTTCCGGCGGAAGGAAACTTCCAGATCCGCTGCAGTTCCAGATCGGTGACGTAGACCGTACCGCCCGTGACGGCGATGGCCGTCGGGATACCGATCGCCCCCTGAGTCAGGGGTTGAGCCTCGCCGGTTTCAGAGATCACGTAGACATCGCGTGTCGCCGAATCACCGGCGTAAAGCTTGCCATCATCGCCCACATGAACACAGCGGACAGCGTTCAACGGCGTACGGAACTTCTTTTGTCCCTGAAACAGGACCGTGTTCTTTCCTTCCGCATACTTCCAGATGCCGGGCAGCTTGCGGTCCGCAATGAAGTAGCTGCCATCGGCAGCCAAGGCAACGTCCAGTGGATACTGCCACTGATCCTGTGCGTGAGTCATCGCACACTCGCAGATCACCAGCAGCAGGCACAAGAATGATCGCAACATGAGCAGCACTTTCTCGGCGAAACCGTCCGGGAGGCGAAGTCCAGCACTTGCCCCCCGGTGCGATCTTAGCGAGGGGCGTTTACTTTTTCACGAACCAGATGTTGCGATAACGCACGGGATCGCCATGGTCCTGCAGATAAAGTGGCCCTGGAGCGGCTGACTCCGAGCTCAGCGGACCGCCGGGGGTCATCCTTTCGATCTCACGATCATGAATCACCACGCCATTGTGCTTGAACAGCATCCGAGCGTTCTTGACCTTCTTATCGCCTTCAAACCGGGCGGCTGTGAAATCGACATCATAGGACTGCCACACCAGCGGCGGCAGGCACATATTCACATCCGGCTGCACGACGGTATAGACTCCGCCGCATTCATTATTCAGCCCATCGAGGCCGAACGAATCCAGAATCTGCACCTCGTATCGGCCCTGTAGATAAACCCCACTGTTCGCTCGGCCCTGGCCCCGCGAGTTCGGCATGAATGGCAGCTGGAACTCAAAGTGAATCGAGAAATCCTGCATCAGATCCGTGGTTGTGCAGCCCTGGGTCAAGAGGCCCGCCTCGTTGATCCTGGCTCCCGGCTTCCAGTGGGCCTTCAGCGCATCCTCGGTTCCATCGAACAGCACCACAGCGCCCGCCGGGGGTTTGGCCCCCAGGGTGGGGCTGGTCCGGTCCATCTTCTTCAGGGATTTAGTGATCTCCGCGATCTTGGCAGCGTCTCCTTCTTCCGCAGATTTGGACTTCTTGTCCCAGCCCGCTCCCGGCAGTCCACCGGTGTATTTCACGGCCCGAAATTTCCCTTCACCCAGTGCGATTACCTGCACGCCCTGACCTTCGATGGCGTATTCGCCCTGGATCTTAAAGTCGGGATCTTTCGACGCCGCTTCCACCGTGTCGTAGGCCACACGGTCCGCCGCCATCAGCGGAGGGGCAGCCCAAAGCAACGCGCCCAGCAGGAATGTGAAACGCAGCATGGCAACAAGTCCTTCGTGAGAGACTCCCGCAGCCCGAAGCAAGCTGCGATCTCACAAGGTGATACGGGAACGCGTCGATGGAAGCAAGCGTGTCCCCCGCGTCGGCGGCCATTACATAATCGAGAAGTAGTTGCTGACCGCCTGATCCAAACCTTCCCGTGTCACGACCTTGGGCAGATTGTGAAGCGAGCATCGATTCTCAATCTGCCGCAGCAGATCGCGGGGATGGCAATACCGGAAGGGGCGATTTCGAGTCTCGTAGAACGCTTGGATCAGATAATCCACCATCGCCGGTTCACACTGGAACTCAAGCTTCTTCGCGAGCAACAACATCAGTGCCTTGAAGTCTGACGCGGTGGGGTCTTTGACTTCAATCTTGTAGGGAATCCGCCGCAGGAAGGCGTCATCCACCAGATCCTTGGGCTCCAGGTTCGTTGAGAAGATGATCAGCTCATCAAACGGCACCTGAATACTGCGACCGCTTTCCAGTTGCAGGAAGTCATGCCGTTGTTCGAGTGGAATGATCCAGCGGTTCAGTAATTGGTCGACGGGCATCTTCTGGCGACCAAAGTCATCGATCAGGAGAGTGCCGCAGTTGGCTTTCAGCTGGAGCGGGGCCTCGCCGATTCCTGTTTTACGAATGACGGTGATCTCCAGGTTTTCCATCTGGAGTTCCCCACCGGCCACGATGGTCGGACGTTCAATATGGATCCACCGCCCGTCCGCATTCTCCAGGATGTCTCCATTCGTTACCGTGACGGGCTTATGGCGATTGGGGTCGAACAGCCGAATGATCTCTCCCGCCGCGCTGATGCAGCGGGGAATCCAGATAGTGTCACCAAACGATTTTGTCACCCGTTCCGCGATACTGGTCTTTCCATTCCCCGGCGAGCCGAACAGGAACATTCCCCGCCCCGAGTGGATCGCCTGGCCGATGTTGCTCATCAACTCGGGATTGATCTTCAAGTCGCTGAGTGCCGCCTGTATGTCTGAGAGCGGTGGCTTGATCGCCGTGATCGACTGCGCTTTGACACTGGCGATGTAATGTCCCAGTGGAACGGGTGCCGTGCCAAAGTAAGTACACTGTTCCGCCAGACCCAGACCCCGACTGCGTCCGAGTTCCGTCAACTCGTATTGATAGTCACCGCCCGCCAGGGCCCCCTTGTAGATGACGAGATTGTCAGCCTTCAGCTGCCGAAGGATCGGTTCCACCACTCCGAATCGCAATCCCAGCTGAGCGGCCAGACGAGCTCCGGATTCCCCACCCCGGTTGTACAAGTATTTCAGAATCAGGGAGGAGACTTCGGGCTCCGCCAGACCGGTTGCTGGAAGTGAGCCAGGCGCTTTCGGCCAAAAACGTTCGGAGTTCGGCAGAACCGGATTCTGATCTGACAAAGCGGTCGGGGCCGGAATGGTCCCCCCGGAAGCGGCGACCTCGGCATGGGTTCTCAGGGCATCGGGCGCACCCGACTTCAGACGACTGAGAGCCTGTTCGAGCTTCTGCCGGGCCTCACGGCGAAGGATTTCTGCCTCATCGACCGGCTGCGAAACTCGTCGCGGGGGTGACGAGACGGTTGGGGCGGGTGGAGGTGTCTCGGAAGTCGTGACCGGACGTTTACTGAGCCCCAATCGGGCCAGCAAATCGTCCACGTTGGGTGCCTGGGTATGCGTCATGTCCGACCTGCTCGATCCGGGGGATCAATTCGAGAGGAGCCCTGGGGCATCCCATGCCTGTGATGCCACTTGTCAACAGTCTGTGTCATGTTGAGTGCGTGGGAGGGAGCCAACGAGCCTCCCCCGACGAGATGCATGTCGATTCCGCGGGGACTAGCAATCACTCCGGTTGTTACGGATCTGTCGGATGGATGGATCGTGGCAGGGTGTTGCCTTTGGTTATCACGCTCCGGAGGATCACGAAGGGATTGTTGCCAATCGACCGCACGGCGTCAGAACACGACGTAGAGTCACATAACCGTTATTCCGTGCATCGCGGGCGATGCCGTTTGCGGAACGGTCGATTGGCAACTCTTCGACGGAGTCGAAGCAGTTTGGAGCATCCCATGTTTGGAAAAATCTCGGCCTCCAGCCGGATCACCATCAGCCTGGTCGCACTCACCGTGACCACGCTGCTCAGTGCTCACCTCCTGGGTCTCATCCCCAACGAGCGTGACTCGGTCATGCGAGGTCGCAGCAGTCTGTGTGAATCCATTGCCATTCAGTTCTCCCTGTTTGCCGCGAGGAATGACTTCGAAGGAATGCAGACCTCTCTGCAGGCGATCGCCGAACGAAATCCTGACATTCTCTCGATTGGCATTCGCGAGTCGGAGGGGCGGCTTTTGCAGTCAACAAAGGATCACACCGCGCTGTGGTCCCCTGACGATTCCTTGCAGTCTTCCGAAACACGCATGAACGTTCCAGTGTTTCAGGGAAATCAGCGTTGGGGAACGGTGGAAGTGGCCTTTGCCCCCCCGGAGCTGGCCTCCGGCATGGCGGGGCAAGTCCATCCGCTGATTGCACTGACCCTCTTTTTTGTGGTCATTGGTTCCGTGACTATGGGGGGGTATCTGCGGACGGTCCTGACCCAATTGAATCCGTCCAAGGTGGTCCCCCAGCGGGTTCGCAGTGCCCTCGATTCGCTGGCGGAAGGCTTGCTGCTTCTCGACAAAGATGGCCGCATCGTCTTGGCGAATCAATCATTTTCAAACTCCATCGGACAATCCACCGAGGCACTGATGGGGCGGCCGGCTCACAAACTTCCCTGGATTACTCCCGAGGAATCGGCCACCCCCTCCGAGGACAAAGACGCAACCGCTCAGGTACGGACAGCCCCCCCTTGGACTCTCGCCCTGCAGGATGGGAAAACGCATCGCGGACAAGTCATGGGCCTGAAATCCAGGAATCAGGAAGATCGAACCTACGTCGTTAGTGCCTCGCCCATTTGCGATGACCAGGGGCGACAACGCGGGGCCATCGCCAGCTTTGAAGACATCTCCGTTCTGGAACAGAAGAAAACCGAGTTGTCTCATACGTTGCAGACGCTGCGGACCTCCAGCGAAAAGATCCGTCAGCAAAACGTCGTTCTGGAACGGTTGGCGACTCGTGACCCGCTGACAGGTTGCTTCAACCGTCGGGCCTTCTTCGAACAATTCGACGCTCACTGGAATGCCGCCCAGCGATACTCGCACTCGCTCTCGGCGATCATGGTCGACATCGACCATTTCAAGTTGATCAATGACAATCACGGGCATAGCACCGGAGATCAGGTCTTGCACAAAGTGGCCGAGACCCTGATGCAGACCGCCCGGGATGTCGACATCGTCGCTCGTTATGGGGGGGAGGAGTTCGCCATCCTGCTTCCCAACACCGACATTCTGGATGCCTCGGTCTGCGCGGAACGATTCCGTAAGGCACTGGCCGCCATCCGTTTCCCGAATCTCTCCATCACGGCCAGCCTCGGAGTCTCAGCTGTCAGCCAGCAGCCCAGCTCGCCTCAAGAACTGCTGGACCAGGCGGACAAGTGCTTGTATGTGGCCAAACGCAATGGCCGAAACCAGGTCGTACGGTTTGACCAGGTTCCGGAGGGGACCACGGTGGACGAGAAGCAGGCCCATCGCGGTACCGCCCCGGTGATTCCCACCACTATTCCCTTCCCGGCGGTGACGGCTCTGATCTCCGCGCTGGCTTATCGCGATCCCGAGACCGCCGCGCATAGCCGCCGTGTGGCGGATCTGTGCGTCGAAGTCGCCAACGGGCTGATGTCCATGAGCCATGCCTATGTTCTGGAGATGGCGGCCCTGCTGCATGACATTGGCAAGATCGGAATCCCGGATGCCATTCTGCTGAAACCGAATCAGCTTTCTGAAGAAGAATGGAACATGATGAAGATCCACGAACGAATCGGCCTGGAGATCATCCGCGCCAGCTTCGCTTCCGAAGACCTCTCACAAATTGTGGAAAACTATCGCCGCCAGTTCGATGGACGCGATGAGAACCTGGGCCCAACGGGGAGTCGAATTCCGTTGGGTGCTCGCATTCTGGCCATTGCCGATGCCTATGACTCGATGACCACCGCACGGGTTTATCGCCCGGCCCGGCCTCGTAAAGATGCCTTTGTCGAACTGCGACGCTGCGCGGGAACGCAGTTCGATCCCGATCTGGTGGAACGCTTCATTCAGGTCATCTCCCAGAAGCGGACGATTTCCGTCACGGGCCATGTCACCAAGGAAACCGCACTGGGCATCGGTCAGGAGATGGAACGCCTCGCGGAAGCCGTGGATAAGCAGGACATCGAAGGTCTGAAGGTCATGGCCGGTCGGCTGGCCGCTTCCGCCGCCCGCAGTGGTGCGCCGGAAATCGCCGCCAAGGCCATCGAATTGGAACTGTCCGCCAAAACGAAGGGTGATGTTCTGGGCGTACTCCAGCGAGCCGGCGTGCTGATCGACTACTGCCGAGCCACTCAATCGGCCTATCTGGATCGCGAAGTCGAGTCCCGCCGCCAACAGACAGAGACCAGCGCTGCGGCCTCCTGATCACCAGCCCCGCCACCCAGTATCCTTGCAAGCTCCATCCGGCGGCGATATCCATCGTGAGGACTTCTCAACTCTCGATGGATACTCAACATGTCAATCAAGCTGCATGGACTGGTGGCCGCCACGCACACTCCGTTCCACCCGAATGGTGACCTCCATCTGGATGTTGTTGAACGACAGGCGGAATTCCTGGCACAATCCGGAGTAGGAACGGTCTTCATCGGAGGCAGCACTGGCGAAAGCCACTCGCTGACCCTGATGGAACGGCTGGCACTGGCGGAACGCTGGACACAGGTCGTCCGAGGGTCTGATTTGCGGGTGGTGGTCCACGTCGGAGCCAACTGCCTTGCCGATTCACGGACCCTCGCCACTCAGGCTCAGCAGCTGCAGGCCACCGCAACCTCGGCGCTGGCTCCCAGCTACTTCAAACCGCGTTCTCTCGACATGCTGGTGGCCTGTGCGGCCGAGGTTGCGGCTGCGGCTCCGAAGTTGCCGTTTTACTTTTACGACATCCCGTCGATGACGGGGGTACAGTTCTCCATGCCAGAATTTCTGGAAAAGGCCCCCGCACGCATTCCCAACCTCGCCGGGATTAAATTCACCAATAGCGACCTGATGGCGTATCAGCGTTGTCTGCATGCCGATGGAGGCCAGTTCGATATCCCCTGGGGGGTCGACGAGTACCTCCTCGGGGCGTTGGCATTTGGCGCTCAGGGAGCTGTCGGCAGCAGCTACAATTTCGCCGCACCGCTCTACCTGAAAGTGATCGCCGCCTTTCAGAGCGGAGACCTCACTACCGCCCGCGCGGAACAACTGCGATCCGTCCGGTTGATCGAATTGCTGGCAGGCTACGGTTATATGGGGGCCGCCAAAGCCACCATGGGATTCCTGGGCATTGCCGTCGGCCCAGCCCGATTGCCCAATGGAAACTTGACGACTGACCAGTTGGTCCAGCTGCGCGGCCAGCTGGAAGCCGGGGGATATCTGTCGTAATGTCGATCGCCGGAATTCCGGGACTGAGGGGCCGGCCCTGCGGGCCATCTCAATGCGACACATGAACATTCGCCCACGCCCGCTACGTAGCCCACGTTGCCTCGGAGGGAGCAAGCGGCAGGGTCACCCACACCTTGTTCCTGCCGTCTGATCCGCTCAGGTGGGATGTGGCCCTCTTTCATGCGGGAGTCGGATCATTTAGTATGGATCGGTGAGTCTTTGCACTCCGATACGGCCAGTGTGTGCGGATTGATCGAGTGCAGCCATTCTGAGGATGTGACGTCATGCTGACCTTCACCGGAGACGGAAAAACCACGACCTGTGATGGCCGAACCCGCCGTGACTTTATGCAGGTCGGGGCGCTCGGCGCTATCGGGCTGACCCTCCCTCAATATCTGGCAGCCAAGGAGCAATCGGGCCAGTCGCCCAATGACGATCGAGCCTGCATCATGATCTTTAATCTGGGGGCCCCCAGTCAGCTCGATACGTTCGATATGAAACCCAACGCCCCGGCTGAAATCCGCGGACCATTTCAAGCGATCAACACATCGGCTCCGGGGATTCAGCTCTCCGAGATCCTGCCGATGCATGCCCGAATCGCGGATAAGATCGGCTTTGTTCGGTCGGTGCATCACACGGGGGCTGCGGTACACGATGCCGGGTGGCAGATGATGCAGACCGGGCGACAGTTCACAGGCGGAATCAATACGCCGCACGCCGGGGCCGTGCTGTCCTACCTGAAAGGGCGCAAGACCGACTTGCCTCCATTTGTCGTTTTGCCGGAGCTGATGGGGCGCGGCGGCGGAAACCTTCCCAATGGCCAGGCAGGCGGCTTCCTCGGCAAGGCCATGGACCCGTTCGCCTTGATGGCGGACCCGTCGGTGGCCAACTTCAAGGTGCCGGACCTGCTACCCCCTGCCGACATCGGCGAAGTCCGGCTTCAGCGCCGCCGCAAAATGCGGGATATCGTCGATGCCCGGATCAGCGAGTTCGAAGCCAGTGAAAGTGCTGCCCTCCTCGATGGCAATTTCCAGGCAGCCTTTCGCTTGATGACCTCGGACCAGGCCCGTGGGGCCTTCGATCTGACCCAGGAACGCCCCGAAGTCCGGGACCGCTACGGAATGAACCGCTTCGGCCAGTGCTGTCTCTTAGCGCGGCGGTTGATCGAGGCCGGGGTGCGGTTCGTCACGATCAATACGTTCCTGACTGTGTTCGATGAGATCACCTGGGACATCCACGGGTCGAAGCCGTTCACCTCGATTGAGGGAATGCGGGACATCGTGGCTCCGATGTATGACAAGGCGTACTCGGCCCTGATTGAAGACTTGGCCGAACGTGGAATGCTCGACAAAACGATGGTCTGCAACATCGCCGAGTTTGGCCGGACCCCACGTGTGAACCCCGCCGGGGGCCGCGATCACTGGCCGCAATGCTACACCGTCTACTTCGCGGGCGGAGGAATCAAGGGCGGACAAGCGGTCGGTGCCAGCGATCCCATCGGCGGCGTACCCGCTGATCGGCCCGTCGGGCCGGGCGAAGTCGTGGCCACCATCTTCCACAGCCTGGGCCTCGATCTTGACACCATTCTGCCGGGGCCCGCGGGGCGGCCGTTCCCGATTGTCGACTTCGGCAAGCGGGAAATCCACGAGCTGTTCTAGAGACGATTCAGAATCTGTTTTCAGGAAGCACAGACAGGTACGCCTGTGCCACTGATCCAGAGGGGCCGACATTCCAGTCAGCCGAGCCTGTGATTGAGTCTGCCATGTCGACCGAATCCAAAACCGAAGTCGGAAGCTACTTCGTCTCCAACTACCCGCCTTTCTCCCAGTGGAAGAAAGAGCGGGTACCGGAGATTCGCGAGGCACTGGCGCGGGCTCCCCGGACGGCGGTTCCGCTGGGGATGTACCTGCACATCCCGTTCTGTCGCAAGCGGTGCAAGTTCTGTTACTTCCGCGTCTACACGCAGCAGAACGCCGACATGGTCAAGAACTATGTCGAGGCCCTCGACCGCGAAGTCACGCTGCTCAAGGACTTGCCCGGAGTCGCGGGGCGTTCGCTGGAAGTGGTCTACTTTGGGGGCGGCACGCCGTCGTACCTCAGCGCCAAGCAACTGTTAATGCTGCGTGAGCGGCTGAGCCATTCGGTGACGTGGGACCATGCCAAGGAAGTGACCTTCGAGTGCGAACCGGGGACGTTGTCGCTGGAGAAAGTACAGACCCTGAAGGAGATCGGCGTCACACGCATCTCGCTCGGCGTGGAGAACTTCAACGACAAAATTCTGGAAGAGAATGGCCGCGCTCATCTGTCCCCCGAGGTTCAGCGGGCGTACGACTGGATTCAGCAGGTCGGCTTCCCACAGGTGAACATCGATCTGATCGCCGGGATGATCGGAGAGACCGATGAGAACTGGCACCACTGCCTGGATCGCGCGATCGCGATGCGCCCCAACAACATCACGATCTACCAGATGGAACTGCCGTTCAACACGCTGATTTCCAAGGAGATGCTCGAACACGGAATCGAGTCCCCGGTCGCCGGCTGGCCCACCAAGCGCCGCTGGGCCAGTGAGGCGATCGACAAGCTACAGGGGGCCGGGTATCACCTGTCCAGTGGGAACGAGTTGGTGCTGAATCCCCAGACCGATCGGTTCATCTATCGCGACAATCTGTTCCGCGGGGCCGATCTGCTGGCGGTGGGCGTCTCGGCGTTCGGTCACTTCCAAGGCGTGCATTACCAGAACAAAGATGCGATCGACGAGTACATGCAGATCGTCACGTCGGGCGACCTCCCCGTGAACCGCGCGCTGACCCCCACGCCGCATCAACAACTGATCCGCGAATGGATCCTGTGCATGAAGGAAGGGGAAGTCACCCCGTCCTGGTTCCAGCACAAGTTCGGCGTCGATCCGCTGGTGGAGTTCGCCGCACCACTGGCCAACCAGCAACGGGCGGGGTATCTGACCGTCAGCGACGACTCGGTGAAGCTGACCCGCAAAGGAATCTTGCAGGTCGACAGCCTGCTGACGGAATACTTCGAGCCGGAACACCGGTCGGTGCGGTATACCTAAGCAAAACTCGTCAACGTTCAACCACCCCCGCGAGCGGCTGATGTCCGCCGGTCGAGCGAACAACGCTCAACCATCTCCCCCGTGGTCGGTCCCTGCGAACAGGTGTCGTGTCTTCGATGTCGATCAGTTCACTTCCGCTCAGCTATTGCACCAATGTCCATCCCGGAGTTACGGTCGAAGAGGTCGTAACCGGACTCCAGCGGTATACCGTCCCCGTGGGACAGGCGTTCGGGGCTCCTCTGGCGGCGGGATTGTGGTTATCGCAGCCGGTGATTGCCGAGTTGGTGGCCAATCCGTCACAAATCGGCAGGCTGCGGGAGACGCTCGCTGCGGGAAAGCTGGTGACCTACACACTGAATGCTTTTCCGTATGGGGATTTTCACTCTGAACGAGTCAAGGAGCAGGTCTATCTGCCCGACTGGACCCACCCCTCACGACTCGAATACACGCGGAACTGTGCCCGTGTGCTGTGTCAGCTGCTGCCAGTGGGGATCGAAGGGACTTTGTCCACGGTTCCACTGGGATTCAAGGCGTTGTCGGATCGCCCCGGGTTCCAGGCGGACTGTATCGCTAATCTGATCTGCCTGGCCCGGTCGCTGGATGAAATGCATGATGACACGGGACAGGTGATCCGTCTGGCGATCGAGCCGGAACCGCTGTGCGTTCTGGAGACGACCGGAGAGACCGTCCAGTTCTTTACGGATCTGCGAACTGCCGCCATCGCCGCCGGTGCCCGTGAGGTGGTGGAACGGCATATCGGCGTTTGTTACGACGTGTGCCATCAGGCGGTCGAGTTCGAGGATGTCGCGGCATCGGTCCACCAGCTGGAGGATGTCGGCATCCGGATCAACAAGGTCCACATCACCTGTGCGATTGAACTGCCTCCGACGCGGGAAGCGTTAGACGCGCTGGTACAATATGTCGAGCCGCGTTACCTGCACCAGACATTTGCCCGGTCGCGAGAGGGCCGCGTAGCCAGCATTCCCGATCTGAATCGGGAACACTGTGTGAATCCGCCCGCCGAATTTGCGGACGCGGATCTGTGGCGGGTTCACTATCACGTGCCGGTCGATGCGGAGGCGATTGGTCCCCTGCGAACGACGCGCGGTGATCTGCAACAGGCGCTGGAGCAAGTGCAAAAGCTGACCTACGCCCCGCACCTGGAAGTGGAAACGTATACCTGGGGCGTGTTGCCCTCCGGGGAAAAGCCGGATCTGGTAACCGGATTGACCCGCGAACTTCAGGCGACACGGACCTTGCTGGGTAGCCTGGCGTCTTCCCGTTGATCCCTGCGGAGCCCCATTTCTCCATCCGTTGCTCGGAGTCGTCAGCAATGATTGATCACCGGGCCATCCCATCCGGCGAGATGGATCGATAAAACAGTCCGCCCACATGGGGGTGGACGAGCCACGGGCATACACGGCTGTCCTTGTCGGGCACTTCTCAGCGAGATACCCTTCTGAGTTCGTCCGAGAGGGTTCGGTTGCGGGGGAGGGGATTTCTCCGAGAACCGTGCCTGTCCGGTCGATCCCCCTGGGTTCTTGCCGCATGTCGCAATCGCTGGATGATCCGAACCGCATCGTCATTACCGGAGTGGGGCTGACCTCCCCCAACGGCGATACGCTGGATGAGTTCCGGGCGGCACTGCTCGCCGGGAAGTCCGGGGTAGTCCCGTATGAAACCCGGTACATGGGTGCCGTGCTGGCCGGGGTCTGCCGATTCGACGAGTTCAAATACCAGAAGAAGAAAGACCGTCGCCGGGGAACCCGGGCGGGTTCCATTTCGATTTACTGTGCCAACGAGGCGATCCGTGATTCGGGCTGGGACTGGCCGAATCTCGATAAATCGCAAATCGGCGTGTACCTGGGGATCACGGAACACGGCAATGTCGAGACCGAAAACGAAATCTTCGAAATCTCCAAATTCGGGTACGACACGAAAGTCTGGTCGCATCATCACAATCCCCGGACCGTAGCCAACAATCCGGCAGGAGAGGTCACGATCAATCTGGGGATCTCGGGGCCACACTTGACGCTGGGGGCCGCTTGCGCCGCTGGGAATGCGGGATTCATCCACGGCGTGCAGATGCTCCGGCTAGGTGAAGTGGACCAGGCATTGGTGGGCGGGATCTCGGAGAGCATCCACACATTTGGCATCTTCGCGAGTTTTGCGAGCCAGGGGGCGCTGGCCTGGGACGACAATGCGGCCATCGCCTGTCGCCCGTTTGACGTGAACCGGAAGGGGATCGTCGTCGCCGAAGGTGGAGCGATCTGTACTCTCGAACGCCTGCCGGATGCGCTGCGGCGGGGCGCCAAGATTTACGCCGAGATTATCGGCTACGGCATGAACTCCGACGCGAGCGACTTCGTGCTCCCATTCGCGACGCGGCAGGCGGAATGCGTGCGAATCGCTCTTAAGCGGGCGGGCCTGTCGGCGGATGACATCGACATTGTCAGCAGCCATGCGACCGCCACGGAACAGGGCGACATTGAGGAATCCAAGGCCCTGCTCGACGTGTTTGGTGACCGGCCCTCACTGGCGATCAACAACACCAAGAGCTTCATCGGACACGCAATGGGAGCTGCGGGCGCCCTGGAACTGCTGGGCAATGTCCCCTCGTTTGGTGACAACACCGCGCATGCGACTATCAACCTGGATGAACAGGACCCCCGCTGCGCGTTGAAGCAGGTGGTCGCCAACACCCCTCGCAAAATGGAGCGGGTCGAACATATCCTCAACAATTCCTTCGGAATGCTGGGGATCAACTCGGTACTGATCGTGAAAAAGTTCCCACATCAGCATGGCGGAGTTTACGCCTGATCTTCATTCCCCGCCCGCTACCACGGGACTCGAATGAGCAGGCTGCCGGGTAATCGCCGGACCAGCCGCTTCATCTCCAGAACGGTCAGGGTCGCGATCACACGAGCCGGTTCCAGTTCGCAGCTGCGAACAATTTCGTCGACATGCTGAGCGGTGTCGGTCACACGATTCAGGATTTCGCGTTCGAGCTCGTTCAGCAGCAGCTCGCGAGGGGCGTGAACCGTTTCGGATGGAGTTGTGCGAATCGGTTTCACCAGGGGACCGAGAGCTTCCAGCACGTCTTCCACGCCTCGCACGAGCATGGCTCCATCCCGAATCAAATCGTGACATCCCTGACTGGCCAGGCTATCAATGCGGCCCGGCAGGGCAAACACTTCGCGGTTCTGTTCCCACGCATGACGCGCGGTGTGCAATGACCCGCTTCCACGTCCCGCTTCCACGATGATGACTCCTAAGCTAAGCCCCGAGATCAACCGGTTCCGCTGCGGGAACAACCCTCGCAACGTGCCCCGTCCCAAGGGGGATTCAGAGAGCAGGCACCCTGCTTGTGTGATCTCTTCGGCGAGTTCGGCGTGCTCCGGAGGGTAAACCTCCGCCAGCCCCGTCGCACAGACGGCAATCGTCCGGCCTCCGGCTTGGAGCGCCCCCCGATGGGCACAGGCATCAATTCCCCGGGCCAGACCGCTGATGATTGTGATCCCCGCACGCGCCAGAGAACCCGCCAGCTTTTCGGCCTGCTGCTTGCCATACACGGTACATTGTCGGGAGCCCACAATGGCGACCGCCAGAGTGTCCCGCGGTTCGCAGGTGCCCTTCCGGTAAAGCACGGGCGGCGGGTCCGCGATCTCGGTCAGCCCGGGCGGATACTCGGAACTTCCCCGCAGAGTGAAACTCACCCCCAATTGGTCAGCCAACGCGATCTCTTCTTCGACGGCACTGCTGCTCCGGGATCGGGTGATCTCCGCAGATAACTTGGGGCCGACTCCCTCGACTTCCATCAGGGCGGAACCGCTGGCCTGCAATACTGCCTGGGGGGTTCCAAACCGCTCCAGCAACAATTCCATCGTCCGGGGCCCAATCCCCGGCGTAAGATGCAGCCGCAACCAATCTCGCAAAGCATCGGACATACTGTCGCCCATCCCAGAGGGCGGTCGCCGGAGAAAAAGCGACAAGCCGCCACTGCGGCAAAGCCTACGACAAGTGGAGAGCGGCGACCACCCCCGGACTCTCCTCGCTGGAAATCTCCCGGTATACTGCTGAAAGAATACTGCCAGAAAGCCCCAGGACGTATCGAGGCCCGTCAACCATGCGATTCGGACGTCCCCCTCACAGCCAGGCCGTGTTGCGTCCGGCGTCTCAGCGGCAATTGTTCAAGCTGGTGGCCCTGCTCGGATTCGTCGTGATGGCCATCCAATGGGCCGCTCGGGAAGAGAACTGGCAATGGATGACGGGGTTCGATCAGCCCCTTCCCCCGCCCGAGATCCCGCTGCAAGAACTGAATTTCCGAGTCCATCCCGACGCTCCTCCTCCGACTGAGCCGGCCCTTGAGATGGCCGCTCCTCGCAGCTCCCATTACCACGCAGGGGCTGCGCCCCCCTTCCTCACATCTTCTGAAACGACTTTACCACCGGGGCTGCTCGAAGGCATGGATGATCGCCGACTGGGATTGCTGCGATCAGAGCGGGCGCAGATCGATGTGATCTTGGAGCGGGTTCGGCACCTGACAGACCACCAATTGGCTACAGCAGCGGATCGAAATATCGGCTTCATTCCTCTGAATGATCGGCCCGGCGACTATCGCGGACGGCTGCTGCACTTCGACGGCATCCTGTGGCGATTATCCAAGTTTCACGAGGGGGCTGCTGAAACTCCGAACGATGATCTGTACGAGGCCTGGCTCTACACCCCGGATGCCGGAAACAACCCGACACGTGTCCTCTGCACGCAGATCGATCCCCCTCTGCGAATCGGAGACCAGGTCGACCAGCCGGTCAGCTTCGACGGCTACTTTGTGAAACGGTACGGCTACGCCACTGAGACCGGGATGCATGTGGCTCCACTCTTTGTTGCGAAAGCCGTTCATGGCCGCACGGGGCACACGCCTCCCAGCCAAGCCGTAAAATCGTCGGAATACCAGTGGATCACGATTACCGGGGTCATGGCCGTGGCGGGTGTCGTGATCTTTCGCCTGTATCGGCAATTCCAGCAATATCCGGAACGTTCCACGCCGCTGCCGGATCGCGTGCCAGATATAAACATTTATTCACTATCTGGTGTGGAAGCTGAGACTCATTTGGGGGACAATCCGGACGTCAGCCAAAAACTGACATGACGGGGCGTTCGTCAGAGCGCCCCTCAGAAATGGCTTGGAGACATTGCACGCTGCTTGCGCCGCCAGCGAAATATTGCGGCAGTCCCATTGTTGACGACACGATGTCATCGAATAAGCAGCCCGCCGCGAGCGGTGCGGGCCTCTCTTCTGGCGGTCAACCCGCCACCCACGCCCATCAAAGCCCGTGGCTATGGGTCATGTGCCTCACCGGGGTCGATTACTTCAGTACACTGGGGTATCAGCCTTCGATCGCATTCGAGGCCACCGGGCGGCTTTCCCCACTGGCCACCCTGTTTCTGGTCTTTGTCACACTGGCGGGGGCCGTCCCGATCTACCGCTATGTGGCGGAATCCTCTCCCCACGGGCAAGGCTCCATCGCCATGCTCGAAAGGCTGGTTCATGGGTGGGGTGGGAAGCTGTTGATTCTGGTGTTACTGGGATTTGCGGCGACCGACTTTGTGATCACGAAGACGCTTTCTGCGGCGGACGCGGCGGAACACTTGATTCACAACCCGTTATGGCATCGATCGCCGCAGTTTCTCCATAGTCAGATGACACTGACGATGGTCCTGCTGGTGATGCTGGGAGCGGCGTTTATGCGCGGCTTCGCCGAGGTCATCGGCCTGGCCGTAGGAATCGTGGCGGTCTACCTCGGGCTGAACCTGATTCTGATTTTCGAGTGCCTGCGTCATCTGGTATTGCATCCCGATCTGGTGACGAATTGGTTTCACTCTGTGGCCAGCGGTGACTGGTGTATTCAGCACGTCCCGGTGCAAGGAACAGGCTGGGGCACCATCTTCCTGCTGTGCTTGCTGTTCTTTCCCAAGCTGGCACTGGGGCTGAGCGGGTTTGAAACCGGCATCGCGGTCATGCCGCTGGTCAAGGGTGACGGTGATACCCCCCAAGCCCAGCTGGCCGACCGGATCAAGGGAACCCGCAAGCTGCTGCTGACCGCCGCCATTATCATGTCCTGTTTCCTGGTCTGCTCGTCAATTGTCACCGTAACCCTGATCCCTTCCGAGGAGCTCAGCACAGCTTCCACGCACAGCACTCCGGAGGAAGCCCTCCAGAAGTCCACTGTCACCAGCCAGTTTGATCGGATCGTCAACAGCCTCTGGGGGAAACCTCACTCTCCATCCCCCCCGTTGTCCGCCACCGAAGTGGATCAACTGGAACAGCAGCTGCGCGAGCGGCTGGCACAGCAAGTGCCAACAGCCGCAGCCGGCAAAGCGGCCAACCGCGCCTTGGCTTACATCGCGCACGGTCAAAGCCCGCATGCGATTTCACCCGTTTTTGGCAAGGTCTTTGGCACGATCTACGACATCAGCACTGTGGTGATCCTGTGGTTTGCAGGAGCCAGTGCGATGGCCGGGCTGCTGAATCTGGTGCCGCAGTACCTGCCCCGATACGGCATGGCTCCCGAGTGGGCGGCGGCCACACGGCCCCTGGTGGTACTGTTTACGTTGATCAACCTGGTGGTGACCTGGGTCTTTGACGCCGATGTGCTCGCTCAGGGGGCCGCCTATGCCACCGGGGTGCTCGTACTCATGTCCAGTGCAGCCACCGCCACGGTGATCGAGGTCTATCGCAAGCGTACGGGATCGTGGATCAAACGCTGGCCGTGGGGCTACTCATTGATCGGGGTACTGTTTCTTTACACCACAATCGCAGTCATCATCGAACGCCCAGGCGGAATGAAAATCGCCAGCTTCTTTATTCTGGCGGTGATCGTGTCGTCGATCTGGTCGCGGACGGTCCGCAGCACCGAATTGCGGTTCACCGGATTCCGGTACAAGAATGACGAGTCCCACTTTCTCTGGGATAGCATGCGGCATCTCGAGTTTCCGATCCTCGTGCCTCACCGTCCCGGGGGGCGTGATCTGGAGGAAAAGGAACAAAGTATTCGCCAGGAACACCACCTGACTCCCGATGACCCCATTGTCTTTATTGAAGTGGAGCGAGGGGATGTCAGTGAATTTTACCAGTCCCCCGAACTGGAGGTGACCCAGGAAGGTGGCCGGATCATCCTGCGATTCGGCAAGGTGGCCTCGATTCCGCACGTGATCGCCGCCGTCGGACTGGAATTGTCGAAAACCGGTCGCCCTCCAGAGATCCACTTTGGCTGGTCTAACGAAAGCCCGCTGGCCGCGAACTTCAGCTTTGTGCTGTTCGGCGAAGGAAACGTCCCCTGGATGGTGCGGGAACTGGTTCGAAAAGCCGAACCCGACCTCGCCAAACAGCCACGCGTTGTCGTGGGCTAAACCATCACGAGACGGACTGATCGCCCCCGGGGACGGGACAAAAGGACGGAGCGGAAAAGGGGGCGGGAAGCGTTTCACGCCAACGACGCCAGCAGGGCCGGGGTCGATACCTGGAGATCCTGCTGGCCCTGATGGCAAAGCTGAGGCCATGGGGCTCCGCGATGGGTCATAGTCTGCGAGACGGAAGACTGTCCAGCGGCATGGCTCAGGTTGGCAGCTTTGGGCCTACTTGATTGCCTCTGCCGAGGAGGTTTCTCAGGGAACGCCTGATCGTGCAATCGCCTCTTCCGGCTCCACCGCCCCGCCGAAGATCGAAAGTTGGGGTGCCATGCCCACATCGCGAAGCAGGGTGAGCATGTGAAACTCTCGGTTACGTCAATCATAAGAGCCATCCTGTTGCGAAAGCATGGCGACGCAAAGCCGTCGCCATGGCACCCGGCACCCGGCCACTGAGGTCATGTCCTCCTACGTGGAAGGAGTTCGCGCTCAGCGAGCCATCGACCAGGCGAGCGTCCAATCATCGTTCTCCGACCTCGTCGACCGACGAGCCCCGGTCACGACGA
>QWPB01000035.1 GCA_003671275.1 Planctomycetota bacterium
ATGAGACAACCGAAGTTCGGCTGTCAAATTCCTAGTTGGGCGTTCCTCTCTTCACAGCACATTCAGGAGTAGTAGCTATGAACTCAATTCTGCCTTCATCAGCCTGTTCAGCTAAGCCAGATAGCGGTACTGCCGAAGCTCTTGCGATGCTGGCAACAGACGGCATGGGAACGCCAACAAGGCGATTCATTCCGCCACGCCACGCACGCTTTCCGACGGCAAACGGTTCTATCTTTCTTGATCGATACAACATCAAGGAATTTCGCACCTGTTGGCGCCACGGCATCGACACTCGCGATCACCACTACGATGTGTATCTCTCCTACAACTATCCCGGCAGCGATGACATTGAGAATATCGTTCGTCACTGTGCGATCGGTTGCGGAATTGTGACACTGATTGCCGCCATAATCGCGGGAGGCACTACAGCTTCAGCCGCCATCAATGCCTTCGTGGCATGCGTAACTGGCTGCGTTCAGTCGCAAGTGAGCAACAGCTTCTCATGTGATATCGATGTCGTTGACGTGGGTTCTGGTGATTGGAGCGGTCACTAATTCCAAGGGAGCAGCGGGGTAGCACCGGTAGGCTGGCATTGCAGCCTACCGGTGTGCCTTGGCTCAAGAGGATTTCCAAGGTGAAATCCTCATTGAGCCAACCTTTTTCGGCTCCGCCGCCCCGGTAGAGTCCCAATCGATTCAACCGCGGCCACCCTGCGGACATCGCTTGGGATGTCCCGGTGACGAAGGAAAAGGAATTGAATGGCGAGCGTGTCGCCAGTAGGCTCTTGTTGTTGCACAACTCAGGCGCTCAGCGCAGTGTCCAGGTCACCCCGGCCCGACTTGAATGGAAAACAAGATGAAGACAATCCCAGCGAATTCACAACGAGTCATACAGCTGGGTGAAAAGTATCAGATCGATCAGCATATTCGAGAGGAAGGGATTGTCGATGGTGACTTGGCAAAGATCTTTGGGCTGAGGCCGGGCGCGGCATTTTCGACTGTGGCATTTGGTCCGGCAACCTGGACCTTCAAGTCTGCTTCAATCGAGGTCGCTCGATACCAGGAAGTCTATATTCGATTACTTGAGTCAACCGACGAGCACGGGCAACCCATCTATTTGGCGACCCTGAATGCAAAGTCGAAATCACTCGGCTATTACACAGACGGAATTCCATTGTCGATCGCTTTTATTGATGCCGCTGGTGATCCGTTAACCAACTGGAGCCTCGACGTTTTAGTGAGCTGTCGTCATGACCAAACTCCGGTCGGCTATGCGACTACATTAGCCGAGGACTATTCAAGCCGCGTTAAATCGATCATTAGAATATCAATCGGTGCAAGCTGGGGGAGGTGTTCAGGTTGAGGCTCGCAGTGACGTGTTTCGCCGGGGTGCTCAGACGATCGCTGTGAATTTTCAAAGGCGTATGTGTTCTCTGTCGGTTTTTGTTGTTGCACAACCCTGACGCTCCACGCCGCGTCTGGGCCGCCCCACCCTGGACAAGTGCATTGAATTCCCGTTCGTGATCACCAGAACCACCGGACTTTGCTACGGTATTTCCTGGAAGGGATTGCCGGGATCATCGGAGTCGCCCTTGGATGGGGCCGTGGGGGGCTCCGCGCGATCGAATTGCCATGACGTGGGCCAATGACTCCAGTGTCGGGACTCCACGCCATTTTGTTTGATCGAGGGGTAATCGACTTGCCCTTTTGTCACGGTGATCCGCACTTTCCCTCGTTCACCGTCTTTCAGAATCCCCGCGTGAAGGGCTGCGGTAACGGGGTCGGAATCAGCCGTGTACTGCCCGTTTTCGCCTCCCCACACAAAACCTTGATTGCGAGCCGTCAACTCGATGACAATCGAAGTGCCCAACTGGGCATTTCGGAGCGTCTCGATCTCCCTCTGCATGGCGAATTCGCCACTGTTTGGCGGTATGACCTTTTGGTTAGTTGACGTGGAACGACCGTTTTGGATTGTCACGGTTTCTGTGACGGATCCATCGGGGTTTGTTCGGCGAACTGTCCGGGTCGATCGATTCTGTGAAAGTGGTTTTGCCTCAGCCGGAGGGGGATTCGCAGGTGTCGGTTGCGGGGGCGGCGACTGATCCGTTTCCTCGGGAGTCATCGCTTCCTCCGGGCTGGAAGCGGTAGGGGCCACTGGTACGGGGGGCGTTGCGGTGAAGTCAATGCCTTCGGGTGTCTCTCCGGTATCGAATGGTTGATTCTGGTGAGGGGGCTCGTCGATATTCAGTGCGATGGGATTGATGTCGGCGGGCTGTTCAACGAGCAAGGTTGACAACGCATAGAGCGGGGCTCCAATCACAATCGGCAATGTTCCCCATACGAGGAAGGCTGCCAGCATGATTCCTGCCAGCTGTGTTTGAGGCCAGTTTCGGATGGTGTAACGGATGCAGTAAAGAAATGGGGGCACGAAAAACAGGCATGCCGAAAAGCCGTCATGTTGAAGGGCATGAATCCATGCGGATAGCCAGGCTGTGAAAAGCAGCAGAGCCCCCGCCAGGAGGTACGCGATTCCGAACCACAGGATTAACGGTGGGTAGATCCAGGCCGCGACCAGTGCCATTGTCAGCAAAATGGCAGCCACCGTGATGCCAATCCACACGGGAGCAGAAAAAAACAACGAGGTCGGCTGTTCATCGGACTCAGCGGGAGTTTCGATCTCACGGACATGACGGACATTTTCGACGCGGCGTTGCCGGGGAGGCCATCGAGGATTGTTCTTTGAAACCGGGGCCTGTTCGTCATCCACGATCCAGGATTCATCGGTGTCGAGATCATTGCTGGAGTCGGAGACCGAGTCATGAGACCGATGATTGCCTAAGGGGGCTGGTCGGGATGGTGGTTCCGATGAAAATTTGGACGGCGTTGCCTTCGAATGGTTGAGGCGGTCGCCCCATGGCTGCTCGTCTTCCAACAGCTCATCGGAATCGGAGTGCAGGGGAATCATGATCTGCACACGGCATTTTTCGCACAAATGCCACTTTCCTGCACGTATCGCAGGGACACGATACGTGGTGTGACAATCCGGGCAACGGAAGACAATAGCCGCTAGCGACATGAGACAGTCCTACCCCCGCCAAACGAACACACAAATCATATGGAGATCGTATGTGACAATTGCAAGCAGAGTCCAGCCCGCTGCTTGCAAGCGGGTGGAACGTGTGGATGTCCCAAATGCACTTTGTGTACCGGCAACAGGCCCCGGATCGTACGGTCGAGCCCCCCGCTCCGGGCAGAGACAAATCAGCCGATGGCAACGCCCCGCGTCCCGAGTTCTCGGAAGGGGACATTCGGTGAAGTAGGGCGGTGGATTCCGGATTCCAGAGCCTGGCCTTCGCTCAGTCCAGTCTGGCGGCCTCCGGAAATCTGATCCCGATACTTGACCATCGTCTTTGGGGGACCGTACCATTCGCTTATGAAGTCACCCCCTCAGTATTCAGACGGCTTATAGCCCCGTGTTGTCTCGCAATCTGCACATCTTCCTGGATGTCGCTTCGCACCGTAGCTTTTCCAAAGCTGCGGAAGCGCGGGGGATGTCGCAGCCTGCCTTGAGTCAGGCGGTCGCCCAGCTGGAAGAGCGGTTGGGCGAGGTGCTGTTTGATAGAACAAAGCGTCCACTTGAGTTAACATCTTGTGGGCAGCTGTTTTACGACCGGTGTCGAAAGCTGTGCGACGAGTATCAGGCGATCGAGGATGAAGTCCGCCAACTGCGTCACGGAAAGATTGTAGGGCGAGTCCGAGTGGCATCGATCTACTCCGTGGGTCTGCTTCAGATGCAGGCTTACGTTCAACGGTTTGAGCAGCTGTATCCGGATGTGAAGGTCCAGCTCGAGTATCTTCACCCGGATGATGTGTACGCACAGGTTCGGCGGGACAATGCCGATCTGGGGATTGTGTCATTTCCTCGCACGCGAGCCGATTTGGAGTGCCACGACTGGCTGCAGCAGGAGATGGGGGTGGTGGTCCCTCCGAGCAGCCCTCTGGCCCGGCGTCAGTCGGTCGAACTAAAGGATCTCCGCGATTTGCCCTTTGTCAGTTTTACACCGGATCTAACGATTCGAGACGAGATTGACCGGGTGTTTCTGGAGGCGGATATTGAGGTCCGGCACGTTCATCAGTTCGATAATATCGAGAACATCAAGCGGGCCGTGGAAATCGGGGCGGGGGTCTCGATCCTGCCTCTCGACAGTGTCCGTCGGGAAGTCGAGTTTGGATTGCTCATCGCGATTCCGTTCGCCAAGACCCAGCTGACCCGGCCGCTGGGTATCATTCGAAAACGGGGCCGACCGCCGACGGCGGCTGTGTCGAAGTTTCGAGATCTATTGCTCGATGCTCGATCCCCAGAGGTCAAAACGCCCGACCGGGCTCTGGCGGCGGCAGTGACCTGACCGCCGCCTCTACCAGACCATCAGAATTTTGCTTTCCCCGCCCATCGGCGGGTGTCTCATTGGGCAGGATGCTCCCCGAAAAGTTCTCCGGCCTTCTTCCGAACACAACCAGTTTGGCTTGGAAAATCCCTGACGAGCGAACCGCTCATTAGACTTCCAGGCCGATCATCGAAGTCGAGATTCGCGATGCAACGTCACGAAGTGGAACTGTCGCCCAACGGGCTGCCCCTCTCCCACGGTCTGTATGTCAGCGACACCGAGCATGACTCGTGTGGCGTGGGCTTCGTGGCGCACATTAAAGGCGCTCCGTCCCGTCAGATCATCGACGATGCGGACCGCATCCTGCGGCATATGACCCACCGTGGGGCGTGCGGCTGCGAAGAGAACACCGGCGACGGGGCGGGAATCATGACCGCGCTGCCCGATGCGTTCCTGCGGAAGGTCGCCAAGAAGGACTTGAAGATCGATCTGCCGGCCCAGGGTTTGTACGCTGCGGGTGTGGTGTTCTTGCCGAAGAACCCGGCCTACCACGAAGAGTTCAAGTCTGTCGTCAATACGGTCATCCAAGAACAAGGGCAGAAGCTGCTCGGTTGGAGGAACGTTCCGCAAGAGCCCCAGAACGCGGACATCGGTCCGTCGGCGATCGCTGCAGAGCCGTGGATGGAGATGGTCTTTGTCGGAGCTGCTCCGGGCCTGAGCAACGAAGATTTCGAACGCCAGTTGTTCGTCATCCGCAAGCAGGCCACGCACCGCACCCGCGAATCGAACCACCCCGAAGCGCTCGCCTTTTACTGCTGCACGCTGTCGACCCGCGTGCTGGTCTATAAGGGGATGCTGACCCCGGCCCAGGTGTTGCCGTACTTCACCGACCTGCGCGATCCGGACTACCAGTCGCACTTCGCGATGGTTCACAGCCGGTTCTCGACGAACACCTTCCCGAGCTGGGACCGCGCTCATCCGCAGCGGTTCATGTCTCACAACGGAGAGATCAATACCGTCAAGGGAAACGCCAACTGGATGAATGCCCGCCAGGGTGTCATGAGTTCCCCGAAGTTCGACGGCGATCTCAAGAAGCTGTTCCCGATCATCGAGCCGCACTGCTCGGACTCGGGGAACTTCGATAACGCGCTGGAGCTGTTGCACCTGTCGGGACGGTCGTTGCCGGAAGCGGTGATGATGATGATCCCGGAGGCGTGGCAAGAGCATCATGACATGCCGGCCTATAAGAAGTCGTTCTACGAGTTCCACTCGGCTGTGCAGGAGCCGTGGGACGGACCGGCCTCGATCTCGTTCAGCGATGGCAAGTACATCGGTGCGATCCTCGACCGCAACGGGCTGCGTCCCAGTCGGTACTACGTCACGCACGATGACCGCGTCATCATGGCCAGCGAGGTCGGCGTCCTCGATATCGATCCCAAGAACGTCAAGCTCAAGGGCCGTTTGCAGCCCGGCAAGATGTTCCTGGTCGACTTCGAACAGGGCCGCATCATCGATGACGAGGAACTGAAGGCCGACATCTGCCAGCGCCGTCCGTATGGCGAATGGGTCGCGAAGCAGAAGCTCGAACTCAGCGAACTCCCCGACGGTTCCGCAGTGCCGCACATTCGCGGCGAATCGCTGCTCAATGCGATGCAGGCTTTCGGTTACAGCACCGAGACGATGCAGTTCATGCTGATCCCGATGCTGAACTCGAAGAAGGACCCGATCCTCTCGATGGGGGACGACACCGCGCTGGCATGTCTCTCCGATCAGCCGCGACTACTGTTCGACTACTTCAAACAGCTCTTCGCCCAGGTGACCAACCCCGCGATCGACTCGATCCGCGAAGAGGTCATCATGTCGTTGGAATGCTTCATCGGTCCCGAGGCCAACATCCTCGACACCACCGATCAACATGCCCACCGGCTGCGCGTGCCGCACCCGATCCTGACCGACGAAGAGACCAGCGCGATCAAGGCCCTCGATGGCTATCGCGGCTGGAAGACTCGTACGATTGATATGACCTGGGCCCGGTCGGACGGTCCGCAGGGACTCCAGCCGGCGATCGAGCGGATCTGCCGCGAAGCGGAACAAGCGATCGCCGATGGGTATAGCCTCGTCGTGCTGAGTGATCGGGCCGCCTGCCACAGCCGCGTGGGGATTCCCTCACTGCTGGCTTGCGGAGCGGTGCATCACCACTTGGTGCGGAAGGAACTCCGCACGCGGATTGGCCTCGTCATCGAGACCGCCGAAGCTCGCGATGTTCACCAGTTCTGTCTGCTCGCCGGTTACGGAGCCGATGCGGTTAACCCATACCTGGCCTTCGAAGCGATTCGCGACGCCAAGGACCACGGTGGCTTGACCGGGAACTTCGATGAGAAGTCGATCGTCAAGACCTACCGCGAGGCGATCAAGAAGGGGATGCTCAAGGTCATGGGCAAGATGGGGATCTCGACCTTGGCCAGTTACAAGGGCGCTCAGATCTTCGAAGCCGTCGGCATCAGCGATGAGGTCGTCAATGTCTGCTTCCGAGGCACTGCCAGCCGGATCAAAGGGATCGGTTTTGACATCATCGGTGAAGAAACGATTCGGCGACACGAAGTCGGCTACCCCAGCCGCACCGAGCAGGATCGCCTGCCGGTGTTGCCGAACTATGGCAACGTCCACTGGCGGCACGGCGGCGAACGCCACCACTGGAACCCGTTCACAATTGCTGAGTTGCAGAACGCCGCCCGGACCGGGGACAAGACGGCCTACACCCGCTTTGCGAAACTGGTCAATGAGCAAGCCCACAAGGAAGGCACGCTGCGAGGGCTGCTGACGTTCAAGACCCGTACACCGGTCCCGCTGGAAGAAGTCGAACCCGCGAAGGACATCGTCAAGCGGTTCTGCACCGGGGCGATGAGCTACGGCTCAATCTCCGCCGAAGCCCACGAAACTGTGGCCATCGCGATGAACGTGCTGCAGGGCAAGAGCAACACCGGCGAAGGGGGCGAAGACCCTGAACGGTTCAGTCCCTTTAAATACGAGGAACCGCGTCACCAGCAGATGCAGGAGACGATCGGCCGCTGGAACCTCAACGGCGAATCGGACAAGAATCTGTACTCCAAGCGGTCGGCCATTAAGCAGGTCGCCAGTGGTCGATTCGGGGTTACCTCGTGGTATCTGACCAACGCGGATGAACTACAGATCAAGGTCTCGCAGGGAGCCAAGCCCGGCGAAGGGGGCGAACTCCCTGGCCACAAGGTCGACAAGACGATCGCCGCCACCCGGATGTCAACTCCCGGCGTGGGCCTCATCAGCCCGCCGCCGCACCACGACATCTACTCGATCGAAGACCTGGCCCAGCTGATCTTCGACCTGAAGAACACGAACCCGAAGGCCAACGTCAGCGTGAAGCTGGTCTCCGAAGTCGGAGTCGGCACGATCGCCGCCGGCGTGGCCAAGGGGCACGCCGACAAGATCCTGATCTCGGGCGATTCCGGGGGAACCGGGGCCAGCCCGCTGACCAGCATCAAGCACGCCGGTCTGCCCTGGGAACTGGGGATCGCTGAGACGCACCAGACTCTGGTGATGAACGACCTGCGCAGCCGCGTCCGCCTCGAAACAGACGGCCAGCTCAAGACCGGTCGCGATGTCGTCATGGCTGCGATGCTGGGGGCGGAAGAGTACGGGTTTGCGACCGCTCCGCTGATCACCCTCGGGTGCATCATGATGCGGAAGTGTCATCTGAATACCTGCCCGGTCGGGATCGCAACACAAGATCCCGAACTGCGGGCCAAGTTCACCGGCCAGCCGGAACACGTCATCAACTACCTGTTCATGGTGGCGGACGATGCTCGGCAGATCATGGCCGAACTCGGCTTCCGCACCATCGACGAGATGGTCGGTCGCGTTGATTGCCTGGCACTGGATGCCGTCCATCATTGGAAGGCCAAGCACCTCGACCTGTCGCCGATTCTTACGCTGGCCCAGAAGCCGCATGCAAATGTGGGCACCTTCAAGTCGGTCGGGCAGAAGCATGGCCTGGAAGAAACTCTCGACCAGACGCTGTTGATCCCGCAGTGCCGCGAGTCGATCGACAAGGCCGAATCGATCGTACTGGATGTCAACATCCAGAACATCGACCGCGCCTTTGCCACCACGTTGAGCCACGAGGTCTCGAAGAAGTGGGGACCACAGGGGCTGCCCGAAGATACGATCCGCATCCGCGCTCGCGGTTCAGCGGGGCAGTCGGTCCTCGCCTGGGGGGCCAAGGGTGTAACCGTCGAAGTCATCGGCGATGCCAATGACTTCTGCGGCAAGGGCCTCAGCGGTGGCAAGTTGATCGTCTATCCGCCGGATGATGTGACGTTTGACCCCGCCGAGCAGATCCTGATCGGTAACGTGGCACTGTACGGAGCGACCAGCGGGGAAGCCTACTTCCGCGGTCGGGCCGCCGAGCGGTTCTGTGTGCGGAACTCCGGAGCGATGGCCGTCGTGGAAGGCTGCGGCGATCACGGGTTGGAGTACATGACTGGCGGACGCGTGGCGATCCTCGGACCCACGGGCCGGAACTTCGCCGCCGGAATGTCGGGCGGTGTAGCGTACGTCTACGCCCCCGATCGCAAGGTGTTCGAAGCCAACTGCAACCCGGAACTGGTCGACCTCGAGCATGTGACCGAGTGTGAAGACATCGTCGAACTCCGCGAACTGATTACCCGGCATCAGGTCTTCACCGGCTCTACGGTCGCCGCCCGCATTCTCGACAGCTGGGAGACGAGCCTCAAGAAGTTCGTGAAGGTCATGCCGCGTGACTACAAGCGAGCTCTGAAGGAACTGCAAGCCGCCGAAGCCGCCCTCGCCGCAGGCGAGAAGGCCCCCTCGGTTGCCAATCGCTAACGCCGCGTTCGCCGTCGAGTTCGCTCGACGGGCTGAGTCTCATTCGTCCACTCAGGGAGCCATCCCATGAGCAGCATTCTCGAAGCCCCGCAACCGCCGGTATCGCCGCAAGACGATGCCCCGGTGTCGCTGCGCACGCTGGAAGACCTTCTGAACGATCTCGGGGGAATTGGCCCCTCACGAGTTCGGCTGGCTGCTCCCGTGGGGGGGGCCGATGAAGATTCACTGCTTGCTCCCTCGGGCCGCTATTGCGAACTCGTGAATGGAACCTTGGTGGAGAAGGCGATGGGGTTCTTTGAGACTTATCTCGCCACCGTTCTCGTTCAACTCATTCAGCGCTGGTCAGACTACAGCAAGATTGGATTCGTGGTCACTGAAGGAGCACTGACCCGGCTGAGCGACGGGCTCGTTCGTATTCCTGATGTCTCCTTCTACCGCTGGGATCGAATCGGCTCTCGGACAGTGCCGCGCGATCCAATCTGCAGCTTGACCCCCAACCTGGCCGTTGAGATCGTCAGTCGATCGAACACGCGTGCGGAGATGGAACGGAAACGGCAAGAGTATTTCGACGCCGGAGTGGAATTGGTCTGGATCGTCTACCCGACCACCAAGACCGCAGAAGTCTGGTCCACTCCTCGTGATTGTCACATCGCCGGGATCGACGATGCACTGAGTGGTGAAAACGTTCTGCCGGGGTTTTCACTTTCGATGCGGGAATGGTTCGAAAGCGCGGATGCACCGAAATGATCTGAACCACACTCCCGAAAGTCTCTGTTCTCACCCAAACACATCTCACCACTGACCAACAAGTATCAGCCACCATGGGCAAGCCCACCGGATTCAAAGAATTCCCCCGCAAGACAGCTACGGAGCGCGCTCCGGAGTTGCGGATTCTCGATTGGAACGAGTTCAACGAGAAGATCCCCGCCGAGGACCTCAAGAAACAGGGGGCCCGTTGCATGGATTGCGGGATTCCGTTCTGCCACACCGGCGACCTCATGGCCGGGATGGCAGCCGGCTGCCCGCTGCATAACCTCATCCCCGAGTGGAACGATCTGGTCTACCACGACCAGTGGCGTGACGCCCTCGACCGGCTGCACAAGACCAACAACTTCCCGGAGTTCACCGGACGGGTCTGCCCCGCCCCGTGTGAGGGGAGCTGTACACTCGGCATCCACGACCCCCCCGTCGCGATCAAGACGATCGAGAAATCGATCGTTGATCGTGGCTTCGCGGAAGGCTGGATCAAGCCGGTCCAGCCGCACTCCCGCACCGGCAAGAAGGTCGCCATCGTCGGCTCGGGCCCCGCAGGTCTGGCCGCTGCGGCCCAGCTCAATCAGGCGGGCCATCTGGTGACCGTCTTCGAACGAGCCGACCGCATCGGCGGATTGCTGATGTACGGCATCCCGAACATGAAGCTGGAGAAGGATCTCGTCGAGCGGCGGATCAACCTGCTGGCGGATGAAGGGATCACGTTCAAGACGAACACCGAGATCGGCAAAGATATCTCGGCCAAGGAACTGATGAGCCAGTTCGACGCCGTGGTCCTTGCCGTGGGTTCGACCGCTCCGAACGACTTCTTCGCGAAGACTCCGGGTCGGCAGCTGAAGGGGATTCATTTCGCGATGGAGTTCCTGCATGCCAACACCAAGAGCCTGCTCGATTCTCACCTCAAGGACGGGAAGTACATCTCGGCGAAGGGGAAGCATGTCGTGGTGATCGGCGGGGGCGACACCGGAAACGACTGCCTCGGCACCTCGTTGCGGCACGGCTGTCAGAGCCTCGTGAACTTCGAGGTGGTTCCGCAGTCTCCGAACGAGCGGGCGGCCAACAACCCCTGGCCGCAGTGGCCGAAGGTCTTCCGCACCGACTACGGCCACGCGGAAGCTGCAAAGGTCTTCGATTACACGAAGAACCCGAACAAGACCCTCCAGCACGACCCGCGCGAGTACGCCATCCAGACGCCTGAGTTTCTCGGCGACGCGGACGGGAACCTCCGCGCCATCAAGACAGTTCAACTCGACTGGTCCAAACCCGACGCCGAGAAGAAGACCCCGTTCTCAGTCGTCCCCAACAGCGAAAAGGAATGGCCCGCCCAGCTGTGCTTCCTGGCCCTCGGCTTCCGTGGCCCCGAGCAGACGATCGCCGATCAGCTCGGTTTGGAGAAGGACGCCCGTTCGAACTTCAAGGCCGACTACGGCAAGTACGCGACTAACATCCCCGGCGTGTTCGCCGCCGGCGACTGCCGCCGCGGCCAGAGCCTGGTCGTGTGGGCCATCAACGAAGGCCGCGAAGCCGCTCGGGAGTGCGACCGGTATCTGATGGGGAAGACTGGCCTGCCGTAAGGCAATTAGCGATGCGGGACGGGCTCATTGGCCCGTCCGTCCCGAGCCGGAATCGTCAGCGCCCGGAGTCTTACGGAGCTGGTCGGCGTCCTGTAGAGAGGGCGTCACGCAGCGACAGCATTCGCAAAATGATCTCTTACCCCGCCCAGTAGACGCGGTCGAGGGTGCGGTAGCCGATCGCTTCGCTCAGGTGGACTGCGGTAATTGCCTCGCTCTGGTCCAGGTCGGCAATGGTCCGGCTGACTCGCAGAATCTTGTCGTGGGCACGTGCCGACAGTCCCATCTCTTCCATCGCGGCTTTCAGAAGCGATTCCGCGTCGGCTTCCAGTTTGCAGACGGTCCGAATCTGTCGGGGTGACATCGTGCCGTTGAGGGCTCCGGGCGTTTCCTTGAACCGGTGCTTTTGACGTTCGCGTGCCTCAATCACACTGGCGCGCATCGACTGGCTATTGGTGCCAACCTTATCATTTGAGAGCTCGCGGAACGGCACGGGCGGAACCTCGACATGAATGTCAATGCGGTCGAGTAGTGGTCCACTGATTCGCGACATGTAACGGTCGACCTGCATCGGCGAGCAGTTGCAGTTCCTCTTGGGGTCGCCGCGAAATCCACAAGGGCAGGGGTTCATGGCAGCGACCAGCATCAGACTCGCGGGAAATGTTACGCTGCCGATGGCTCGCGAAATCGTCACGCAGCGGTCTTCCAGTGGCTGTCGCATGACCTCCAGTGTCCGGCGGTTGAACTCGGGTAGCTCATCCAGAAAGAGAACGCCATTATGGGCCAAGCTGATCTCGCCCGGCTGTGGCGTGCTGCCGCCACCCACCAGCCCCGCTTCACTGATGGTATGGTGCGGGTTGCGAAACGGGCGGGTGAGCAGCAGCGGTTGCGTATCGGGAAGGCGTCCGACAGCACTCCAGATGCGGGTCGTTTCGAGGCTTTCGTCGGGAGAAAGGTCGGGCAGCACAGTTCCCAGACGCTGGGCCAGAAGCGTTTTACCCGTTCCGGGCGAGCCAATCATCAACAGATGGTGCCGTCCGGCGGCAGCGACCGTCACCGCCCGTTTGGCGGACTCCTGCCCCTTCACGTCCGAATAGTCGACTGAGTAGCTGCCGAACTCCCGCAGTGCATCTTCCCATCGAAACACCGCAGGACTGATGGGCAGTTCTCCGCTCAAAAATCCAATGGACTCGGCCAGCGATCCCACGGGTATGATCTCAATTTCTTCGACGACGGCGGCTTCTCTCGCATTCTGTACGGGAACCAGCAAGCCTCGGCGGCCATCGTGGCGGGCCTGCAACGCCATTGAAAGGGCCCCCTTGATGGGTCGCACCTGTCCATCCAGAGCCAGTTCACCAGCGGCTGCGTACTCACCCAACCGGTCATGGGCGACCTGGCCACTGGCCGCTAGCATTCCAATCGCGATGGGCAGGTCTGTCGAGGGAGCTTCCTTGGGCAAATCCGCCGGGGACAGGTTAATCACAATCCGGTCGATCGGGCGGTGATAGCCACTGTTAACGAGCGCCCGTTCGATGCGGTGAATACTTTCCTTGACCGCAGCCTCGGCCAGTCCGACCAGCGTTGTGCGTGGTAATGAGGCGGGCGAGATGTCGACTTCGACCTCCACGGGCTTGGCATCGATGCCGAACAGGGAATAGGTCAAAAGTTTGGAAAGCATCACGGCCACCCGGTGTCGAACAATGGAAGTCTGCGTCATCTTGGGCGGAATCCGGATTCCCTGCAACCCGAGCGGCTCACGATCCGCAGAGGGATCGAATTGAACTGCGTCCTCCTCGCTCCGCTATGGTACATTGGCCGGGAGTTCACCCGATTTACGAAGGAACCGCCGTGCCGCCGCTGCCGCTGACTCGCCAGCCGATTGTAATTGCTCACCGCGGAGCTTCGGGGTACTTGCCCGAGCATACACTGCCCGCCAAGGCCTATGCTCATGCCATTGGGGCGGACTTCCTGGAGCAGGATGTCGTTCTCACCAAGGACGATGTTCCGGTAGTGCTGCACGACATATATCTAGATTCGGTCAGTGATGTCGCCGGGCGGTTCCCGGAACGCCATCGGGCTGATGGACGATTCTACGCCATCGATTTCACTTGGGCCGAGATCCAACAGCTGCGAGCCAGTGAACGATTCCACCATGAAAAAGGGACGCCGATTTTTTCCGGGCGTTTTCCCATTCACGCGTCGGCGTTTGCCATACCATCACTGGAAGAGGAACTCACGTTCATCGCCGGTCTGAACAAAAGCACAGGGCGAAACACAGGGATCTACCCCGAGATTAAGCAACCTGCATTTCATCGCAAGGCGGGCAAAGACATCTCGCGGATCGTCCTGGATGTGATCGATCGCACAGGGTGGGGGGAGCCGACGCAGCGGATCTTTATCCAATGCTTTGAAGCGGACGAAACCCGCCGGATTCGGCAAGAGCTAGGTTGTCGGCTGCCGCTGATTCAGCTGCTGGCGAGTGAGTGGAAAGAGCGCGTGCAGCCCGGACAGTTGACAGGGCTGGAAAAGGCGCTGGACGATGTGCGGACATATGCCGACGGGATCGGTCCGGCGCTGACGCATCTGCTACTGCAACGTGATGCTGACGGGTTTCTGCAAACGTCTCCACTAGTGGAGGCGGCACACCAGCGAGGGTTGCAAGTTCATCCGTGGACAATTCGCCGGGATGAATTACCGCAAACCGTCGAGTCTCTGGAGACGCTGCACAGTACGTTGTTTCTGAAGCTGGGAGTCGACGGAGTGTTCTCGGACTTTCCTGATCTGACGGTGGCCTATGTGAAAAGCCGGTTTGGGTGAATCAGGTCCATACCGATGGACCTGATTACTTCGGAATGCCGATGAGCCCGCGCGGCTGATCAACAAGTATTGGCCTCCGTCACGGGATGCCTACTGCTGTTTCGGCAGCGACTCCAGGTAGTCCATCAGCGAGCTGAGTTCGCGGATCGTCAGCTCCTTCACGATCCCGTCCGGCATCAGCGAGATGTTCTGCTTGGTGCGTTCGTCGATGCTCTTCGTAGGGATTTCGCGTTCGACGCCATCGGCGTTACGAATTGTGACCTTGTCGGCCGCTTCGGTGACGACGAAGCCGGTGACCGTGGTGCCGTCCTCCAGGGCAAAGACGTGCGTCACGAACCCCTGGGCCAAGGTCTTACTGGGGATCAGGATCGCTTCGGCCAGATCTTTGCGTTTGTAGGTGTTGGCAATCGTGCCCAGGAACGGCCCGCGCGGGGGCTGGTCCTTGCGAGTGGTGTGGCACTTCACGCAGTTCATGCGTTCGAACAGCACGGCTCCCAGTTCGATGTCTCCCTTCTCGGTGACCGCGCGGGTAATCGCTTCTTCGACTTTCAAGGTGGAGACCTTCGGGCCAGACTTCCCCTCGTCACCGAGTTTGAGTTCCTTGATCGCGGATTCAGCAGCGGCCTTCACGTTGAGGTCAGTGCTGAACCGGGCGGCGAGAACCTGGTTCGCGTACTCGGCACGGCCCGATTTCGCGACAGCATGCAGCATCGAGATGGCGCGAGCGTTCGCCCATTGAGGTTCGATCCATTGACTGATGGCCGCGCGGACCTCCGCCGGAGTTTCGCTTTTGACGGCCGTGACCAGCAGGACGGCTAGGGCCCATTCGGTGTGCGGGGCCCCTGTAATGCCGGCATGCTGAGCGACGCCCAACCAGTGATCCACGAAGCAGTTCGCACTGAAGAGAATCTCGCGGCCCCGACGGAGAAACTGGCGGTTGGCATCGCTCGAATCGAGTACGCCCTGGGCGTGGACCAGGGCATTCGCTGCCTGTGGACTGTTGATCTTGGCGAAGACCGTCATCGCGTCAATCAGAAACTCCGGGGGAGCTTGACTCTCCATGGTTGCCGAAAACAGCAAGCTTGCAGCGGCCTCGGGCACCGTTTTCGCGCGGGCCAACTGCGAGGCCAGAACGGGCAGCAAGGTCTTGTCCTTCGCGGCCAGGGCCACCAGTTGTTCAAGGGCATCATCCAGTGGGATGCGGTGGCGGTCCATTGCCTTGGTGAGGGAAGCCGCCTCTGCGGAGGTGGCCTTCGAGAGTGCGTCCTTCAGGACCACCGCGATCTTCGGTGACTGCTCCCACGCCTCGCGCTGGTAGTACGGGCCAGTGGTATCGGGCCGCGTGCCCCAGCTATCCCCCTTCCAGGTTCCCTCCTTGAAGTACAGGCGGCACAGGGCGGTCAGCAGGCTTTGCCGCACTGCGGGCTCCTTCGCGGTAGACAATTGAGAGACCATATAGTCGACAACTTCGGGCTCATGAATCTGCCCGGCACAGGCCAACACCGCCGCGTAGGCGGGCGAACTGGACGGTTCGGCGTTCAGGAACTCCAGCACGGTCACGGAACGCTGTGTCTCAATCACGGCCCGGCGAGCGGTGTGGGCCACGATCGAATCGGCATCCACTGTCGACTTCATCAGGGCCATGATCGCGGCGGGGCTCCCCTCGTGCCACAGTCCCACAATCGCAGCGCGGCGGACGCGGGGTGCCGCATGGGTTAGAGCCTGGACAAACGCAGCCTGGGGAAAGTGTTCATCAGCCTCATCCCCCAAGGCCCGCAAGGCGAACTCACCCAGCAGCGGATCGGCGATCAAATTGACCAATGTTTTTTTTGACCAGTTCACCGCGCCAAGCGATAACGCGAACAGGGCCGCCACGCGCGGCTCAAGAGCGATCTGGGCATCGTTCGCAATCACGGTGAGGGCGGCGATCGTGGATGCATCCAGCCCCCGCCCGAGCAGTTCACGCTGCGCTGCCATACGACGGCGGTGGCTGTCGGATTTGAGGAGGGCCAGCAGCGCGGCGGAATCGGCCTCGGCCAGATTTGGCAGGGCAGTCGGCTGGTGTCCTCTCGGCAAAACCGAAATCAAGTATCCGACCTCCTCCCCGACATAGGTGAAGCTGGCTCCCTTCCAACTGGCGACGATCAACTGGCCATTGGCGTCTACGTCCATGTCGGTTACGCGAGGCACTCGCATGAACTCGGTCTGGTCCGCGGTAAAGGTCGCTCCGTTCGGAGTGAGCTTGTGGCGGTAGATCCACTCACGGCCCCAGTCACATGAGTAGAAGGCATTGGAGAATCCCAGGGGAAACCCCGGTTCGGCCAGGTACAGCCCGCCGCAGCCCGACCCGCCGCCGTAGTCAGCCAGCGGCTGAACGGCTTCATCATTGAAGTTCATGTACAACGATGGGTAGCCGTGGTGCTCGCCTCCGCTGAAGTGGTGCAGCCGGATATCCCAGCCGCCGCCATCGTTCGTATTGTCGCGAGTAAAGCCATTGAGCAGTGGATCGAGGCCGACCTCAAGAATGTTGCGAGTGCCTCGGGAGTAGACCTCGAGTCCGGTGCCATCGGGACGCACGCGGACCACCCCTCCGCTGCGGAACTGCAGCTGGCGACCATCCACTCCTTCGGCCTGCATAAAGCCAAAATCGCCAATCGCCAGATAGAGCCAGCCGTCGATTCCGAGAGTCACCCCATTGCTGGTATGGTCGGCGGGGCGATCCTTGAAGCCAAAAGCAATGTCCTTGACGAGAATCTGCTGCTCTTCAGCCACTCCGTCGCCGTTGCGATCGACGAACGCACTTAGGTGCGGCGGGTGCAGGACATACAGCCGGTCACGATCCCACACCAGCCCGCGCGGGGAGTCGACATCGGGCACGAAGTATTGCGACTGGTCGGCCCGGCCATCGCCATCAAGGTCGCGCAGCTTCATAATCGCCCCGCGCTTTGGTGCCCGGTCGAGCGAGCCGTTCTTGTCGACCGAGACGTATACGTCTCCATTCGGAGCTGAGGCCACGAAGGTCGGGTAGTTCACAGCGGGCGGAGCGGCGTAGAGCTTTGCCTCAAAGCCTTCGGGAACCTTGATGTCCTTGAGGATCTCCCGCTCTTTCTCCAGTGACAGTCCGCTGGGAGCAGCTGCGATGACCTCGGTCTTGTCGCCATAGAGAGCGACCTCGCTGATGCTGCCCCACTGGCCGGGGTTCGCTCCCAGGAACGTGATCCGCACGGCCTGCACCGCCTCGAAGGAAAAGTCGTGCGCGACGTTGGCGGGTTTGTCGTTCTTGGAGGCATCGACGGCTATCTGCCACTTCTTGCCGTCCACCGAAACGTCGACCGTGTAGCGGTACAGCCCGGTCGACGATTCCCAATCGATCTTGCAGCCGGTCAGCTTCGTCGGCTGGGGTAGTTCGAGAATCAGTTGTTGCGGGGCGCTGTCCCCATTGGCACACCACCGCGTCCCAAGATTGCCATCCACGGCGTGTTCGGCAAAATGGTTCTCGCCGCGTTGTTCGCTGCTGGCGGTGGCCTTCAGTCCCTTGGCAATGTTGACGCGGACCGTCTTCGGCTGGGGCTTCTTCAGGTATTCATCATTGAGCCTGTCGCAGGCCCAAAGCGTGCCGCGCGTGACCATATCCAGGTACTCCGGGGCGCTGACGGTTTCGTTGTGGTGCCCCAACGTGGTGCCGAAGACGCGGCCCTTGCCGTATTGGTTGGTCCAGACGCAGACCTCATCGTTGCCCTGCTCCTTGTTCTTGGCGGTGCCGAGCGGGTGGGCGGTCGGCCAGAGCTTCTCGATCCAATACAGCTCGCCCGCTGGGTTGGCCCAGGCGGGGCCGAATTTGGCCATGATCGGGTGACTGGAGTCGACGTTCAGCACCTCATGCGGATAGTGCGCCCCATGCCGCCGCGAGGTCACGCCGCAGAACTGGAACCAGTCGTCGGTCCCGTCTCGGTAGCAGTGCATCGCACAGTGCAGCACCACCGCGGGCAGCCCTTCGCGGTGCGGGGTGATGATGTTCTGGGTATAGGCGTTGTCTTTGACATCGCTGAAACACTCGTCATGAATGACGACATCGAATCCCTTGGACCAGTCCTTCTTTTCGTACAGGGGGATGCGGCTGTTGGTGGCGGTTCCGCCCTGGTGGACGACCTCCACATCGACATGCGCCCGCTCCATCATCCCCTTGGAGAGGAGTTCCTTCTGCGTGTTGTAGTCGTGGCAGCATCCGCCGCAGACGATCAGCACCTTGAGCGGCTTCGGCGGTTCAGCGGCGACGGCCCTGTGCAGAGGAGTAATCGCCAGAAAGGAAGCAGTCAGAGTGAAAATAAGCGTTTGGAACTTCATGCTGTGTTTCATGAAACAGGATGCGGATTGGGTTTTTGAGGCGCGGGAGGTGTTGTGCGAAGAGGTCAACGTTGCGGCAGAATTCTTACGAATTCTGCTACGATTCGATCACAGCGGTGCCTTGAACGTAAACCGATCGCACTGGCGGAAGAACTCCAGCGGGTTGTCATAGACGACCTTGCGAATCTTCGCCTCGCTGTGGCCCCGGCGGCGCATTTCCATAATGAAGTCCGGCACCGCTAGCGGGTTGCTCGGCCCCCAGTCGCCCGCCGAGTTCACCATGATCCGATCGTCGCCGTAGCGCTCGATGATGTCGGCTGCACGGGCCGGAGTGCATTTGGTCGTGGGGTAGAGGGTCATGCCGCACCAGTATCCGTTCTCTTTGGCGAGGCGGACGGTGTGTTCCTCCACGTGATCGATGCAGACGCGGTTCGGTTGCAAATCGGAACGCTCCTGGAGCATGTCGACGATCATGCGGGTGCCCTTGTACTTGTCCTGTAAGTGCGGGGTGTGAATCAGCACCAGTTCATCCAGTGTTGCCGCCAGTTCCAGATGCTCGGCAAAGATTGTCGCCTCGTTCTTCGTATTCTTGTTGAGGCCGATTTCCCCGATTCCCAGCACACCGGTCCGCTGGATGTACTCTGGGATCATGCGGATGACTTCACGGGACAGCGCGACGTTCTCCGCTTCCTTCGCATTGATGCACAGCCACGTAAAATGCTGCACTCCGGACCAGCCCGCACGTTTCGGCTCAAACTCGGTCAATTGCTTGAAGTAGTCGCGGAACCCCTCGACGGTGCCCCGGTCGAACCCCGCCCAGAAGGCCGGCTCGCTCAGCGCCACGCACCCCATGCGAGCCATCCGCTCGTAGTCGTCGGTCGTGCGGGAGACCATGTGGACGTGGGGATCGATGAACTGCATGGGATGTCTCACGTCACAGAGGGCCATCAGAACTCTTCGTGCGAAAGAGAAGAGTCCATCGGGTCATTCAGTGTACACATCTTTCGAGACCGATCCGAGTCAATGACGCACTCCGGCACGTCTGGCCAGAAAGTTCTTCTGGGAAGTTTGTGCGGTCAGGAGGGCGAAGCTCCCGCTGAGCCGCGACTCATTGAAAACCTGGCTCCCGTGCATGCGGCTCGGCAGGAGTCTCGGCTTCCGACCTGGCAGATTCACAAACTGGCCAGCCGTGGCACTCCGGCGGGGTCTGTGTGTGTGCGACAAAATAAGTAGGCATCCATCACGGAGGCTCGGAGGGCCGAGTCCGTCACGCTGGACATCGCCCTGGATTCCGACCAAACCTCGGGAGAGCGGAATTCCAGATAAAACATCATGGACCGGCACTTCGATTCGACACCGTCCCGGCAAGGTCGGTGACCGCAGTTGGGGAGTCTTGGATTGCACCAAGCATTGGGGCTTCCGTGGTGATATTCATCCGGCGCCTTCTATTCTGGCGGCTTGATCGATGTTTCTCCATGAAAAAAGGACAGCCGGAGCTGTCCTTGGGGATTCAGAGTTCTGTTCGTGCTACGTCAAGACACAGAGAGGGGAGCGACGAAACAGCCGGAACATATGTCTTTGGGCTCGAAACCGTGGACTCGCGTCGTCCCGCAGCTGACTTTTTGATCCGAAATCGGAACGGTTGCGAAATCGGTAGCCGAGCCTTAGGCCAGCGGCGGGAATCGAAGCACCCTGTAGAACGGCCTTTCCAGGCCGTTTGAGATCGACATTCCCGGCTTAACCGGCCTGGAAAGTCCGTCTCACGGGGAGGGAGACTATTTTCGACCGCCGCCCTTAGTCCAGGGCCAGTTCCAGCGAGGCCCCGTCAGTGATCTCTTTCTGACGATCCAGGGAACCGATGCGGTACGCTTCGGGGATGCTCTTGAAGGAAGTTTGCTTCTTGCCTTCGGTGAAGTAGTAGGTGTACTTTCCGGGAACGATGTTCGCCGTGAAGGCTCCATCTTTCACATCGGCCACAGCGGGCAACCCGATCTCGGTCGCCTGGAAATTGATTTTCACATCCGTCACCGGCTTGCCGCCGACCGTCACTTTTCCGGTTACCGGAATCGGATCAGGATTCGGGGTGATCGAAACACCGCCGCAGCCCATGGAAGCCAGAACAATCACCAGACACAGATTTCGCATCATCATCCCCTTGGTAAAGCCCCCTTGCACTGATGTCAGTGCAAGGGGGAGTGTGTCCGTCGGGTGGTCTTGTCCACCCGACGCAATTTGTTAGAACTCGCCGACAACCTTGCCGTCTTGCGAGCCAACCAGCCACTTGATGGTCATCATGTCCATGTTTTCGCTCAGGAAGCGGACCGAACCATCTCCCATCGCCGCATGAGCACCACCGACGTGGAAGCTGAAGATCTCGTCATTCGGACCACAGTTGTTGGTGGTCCAGCGGCATTCCGCAGGGCCGCCCATTGGGTTGTTGCTGTTGTTGACCCGCAACGCTCGGTTACCGGTCGAGTTGCTCGGACCAGAGACACCGTTGGTCGCGGCATCGGGATCGGCCCAGGCATACATCCGGCGACCGCCCGAGGTTCCGCCGCTCCAGGCTGGGCCTTCTCCAGCCACCGGAGACGGACGGCTCGACAGTGAGCCGAACACACCCGCTGAGGGGTGAGCGCGACCGGCATCTTCCGCACACAGGATCGTGTTCGAGGTACCGTCGGTCACATTGCCAAAGCCCCACCGCTTGTCGCAGGAGAGCATCCCCTTAACGGTCATCGCCAGACGGCGAGCAGAGTTGGTCGGACGCGTTCCGATCGGGTCCGTGGCACCAGTCGTACCATCTTCGACGTCACAGACGGCACAGAACATGTAGTCCCATGCCCCGTATCCATCTGGATTCCGCTGACCTTCAGCCACAGGGGTCGACGGGCAGATGAACGAAGCGATCGAGGTCTTGGCTGCGGTGACCGTGTTCGGGTACGCCGGATCGTTGTATGTGGCTCCGATCGCGTCCGGATGGATCTGGGTCATCGTGTAGGCCCCAGCGGTGACCATCTGCGAGTTGGTCAGCTGATGGTCCATCAGGTTGTAGACCGGCATCTGGTCGATGTACGGCAGCAGCAGCGTCGGGGTCGACTGGGTCATGTAAACGGTGCTGGCTCCGCCGGTGCTGTCGCACTGACCGGGATGGGGCAGCTTGCGATAGCTGCTCTCAAAGTTATGAACAGCCAGACCGATCTGCTTCAGATTGTTCTTGCACTGCGAGCGACGAGCCGCTTCGCGGGCCTGCTGTACTGCTGGGAGGAGCAGGGCGATCAACACGGCAATGATTGCGATCACGACCAGCAACTCGATCAGGGTGAATCCTGACCGGCTACGGACACTCTTCCGAGAGAGCACAAACGGACTCTTCATCAAACCAACCCCTTGAAGGGACAGACTGGAGCAGCCTGACACCTGATCCTTGACGGATCGGCCCGAACTGTCAGGGGAGAAAACATTTCTCCATGGGATGCGGCTGCGAACTTGATTTCGACTTCTCTGAACCCCACAGGGGCTCACCCTTTCGGTGGTGTTATTCTCGGATCACCTGTTAAGCATTTATGAAGAGGTGGTGAATACAGGGTGAAACCTACAGCTCATTGCCGACTACGTGAGGCAGGAGGAGTGATGCCCTGTTTCACACGCTGGTAAGACCGGACGGTGTGTCACAACTTGACAGTGGCTTCCACTTGGCTTGGTAAATCACTTGCAATACGATCTGTCTGTGAGAGTTGTCTTCCCCCTACCGAGGGTTCCCCATGGCTGATTCATCTGCGGACAATGTCAATTCGGAAATTCCCCCGGCACGGTTCGACGTACTGGTACAAATTCTGTCCAGTCAGGCCCTCCTGGCTCTGGGGCTGATTCCGGATCCCCAGGGGCAGACGGAAGTCCGGCTGCCGATTGCCAAACATTTCATCGACATGCTGACGATGCTCGAAGAGAAGACCAGGAGTAATCTGACCGGTCACGAACACAATCTTCTGGAGCGGACGCTGCATGAATTGCGGGTTCTGTATCTCGACAAGATGCAGGGAACGGACCAGCAGCAGCAACAGCAACAACAACAGCAATAGTGCTCAGTCACATTTGAGATCGCGGGTGGAAAGAATCACCTGGAATGCGATGGCGTCTGGCTCTCAGGTCGAGTGAGCGCCCCATGGCGAGGCGACAATCACGCCCCGAACTCTCCCACCCGAACTCTCATCATTCTGGTCCAGGGAAGGGGGGGCAAGCCAGAGCCGCATCGGTTTCGTCAAATGACTGGAGCGTTGCGGAATGCATCCGCGTTCATCCGCATGCCAGCGGGGACGATATTCCCCGGATCTGATGCGCTACGGCGTCAGCCGAGGCAGCCCGATACGCTGCCCATAGGCGATCGTCAGTTCCTCGGGCGTCATCCCATAGGCTCGCATCAGGCTGTCCTGCCATGTATAGCCCTCCTTCACGCCGTTAAAAAACAGCTGGAACTGTTGTGGATTGGCTTGAATCAGCATTTGCACGATGGAGCTGGCGGCCCCATATTGCCAGCTTTCTAGATCCTCGCTGGTGTAGAATTGCTGTTGAAATGATCCTGACTGACGCAGCCGGTTGGCGGCTTCCTGCTGGCGACGGCGAATCTCGGGAGTGGAGGGAACCGCAACACCTGCAATCCAGTCGGCAATTCCTTCGTTCAGCCAGGTCACGACATGCGATGTTGTCCGGTAACGATGCAGGTATCCATGGGCGGTCTCATGAACGAGGACGGCTCCCAGAAATTCCGGACTGTCACCGCGGTAGCAGGCTGTCACGACGCGGCCATCTCCGAACTGGTGACAGAGCCCTTGGGCGCCGCCAAAGTCCGAATTCTTCATGAACTGGACCTCGAATTCCTGAAAGGCCAGAAGATTCACGAAGACCACAATGACCGCCTTGCCTCGCCAAACATTGTGCCCCGGCGGAAAGCCAAACGATTGGCCAAGGGCCTCGTTCATCTTGTCGAGCTGTTTGACATAGGGGGCCACCTGCGCCGGGGGCATGTCACTGAGGAATAGAAAATACTCCGTCTCGTGCAGCTGCATCGGCAGTGTGGAGAAGTGCTTGGCAACGCCCTCCAGGAATGTCTTTTCTTCGGCGATGTGTTTTTGAGCGTCTTCCGGCGTTAACGGGGCCCAGAACTGTTCACCTGTGGCCTCGAGGCGAGTTCGGATCGCATCGTTCCTCTTTTTGACATCCACCAGCACGTGGTAACGCTGAATGGGGAGAGAGGCGACTTCATAGACGGTTTCTCCCTGTTCGATCTGAAAGACCAGTTCCGTGGATATCTTCTTATTCCGCTTCCCCCCTTCCGGAGTGAACTCCAGCGAGCGGAAGCGATCCGGCAATTGTTTGTTCCTCAAGAACTCCACCAAGGTGGCGCCGGTTTCTTTCTTACCAGTCTTGAGCAGGATGTCGAACGTCTGCGCGCGAAGTGCATCGATCTCCTCGGATGTGAGGGCGAATTCCAGATTGGCTGCTTCGACCGTATCGCGGGCGGTGGATTTCTTGGGGGCTTCTTGAGCAATAACCGGAAAGGTGGAGCTCAGAATGGCGCAGAATGCCAGTATTAAATACACTCGCCGCTGGGACACAACACTGGATTCTTGCATGATCGCCATCCCCGTAATCATCCCGAGGTCAAAGTTCTCCGATTCTGTCCCGGAGAGACCGGTATCGCAAGTGGGAGCAATTGGACCGCCCCAAGTTTAGTGGCGCCGCCCACGCCGCATCAGGATTACGCCGGAGATAATTAACGCACCGCCGATGACTTGGTGCAATGTGACCGCCTCGCCTCGGATCAGCCAGGCACTCACCAGAGCGACGACTGGAACCAGATTCTGGAACACGGCGGCATGAGCGGCACCAGTGTGCCTGACGCCAAAATTCCACATCGCCAGCGCGATGCCGGTCGATAGACCTCCGGCGTATAGCAGAGGCCACCATACTTGGGATTCTTGAAGAAACGGAGCCATCGCAGCGATCGAGGCGCCCCCCAGGAAGAAATGCAGGGGGAGCATCAGCAGCGAGGAAATCGCCGACAATCGAAGCGGCGGGACATACGGCAGGACCTGGCGGCTTTGAACGGTTCCACCGGCCCATGACAGGGCTGCGATCAACATGGCCAGATTGCCCCACAGCGTCTGGATGTCGCCGCTGATCCCCTTTTGCAGGGCCACAATTAATGTACCGGTCCAGGCCACAATCAGCCCCGTCAGGGCCAGACGAGTCAACTTCTCTTTGAGAAACACGCGGGCCAGCACCGCTGTCCAAGCGGGGACGGTAGCCATGATCAGGGCTCCATTCCCGGATGCCGTGCGGCTCACCCCCAGCAGAAAGGTCCACTGGTAGATCCCCGACGCGATTACGGCGTAGAGCAGTGTCGATTTCCACAACCCCGGCGGAGAGGGGACGGTCGATGGCTTCTCTCGCAGTGCCAGACTGACCAGCACAATTGCGGACAGGGCCAGTCTCAAGGCATTGAATGCAAACGGAAATGCCTGCACCCGATCAAGACCAACTTTCATCAACGGGACATTGATCCCCCAGATCAGAGCGACACCCAGCAGGGATAAATCCGGCCAGAGAGGTGACAAGGGGGGTGATGGAGTCGGTGGTGCGGGAGTGGTCGACACGGTGGGCTCAAGAAATGACACGGGCCATGTAGCATGACCGATTCCACTCTCCGTGGGAAACGGCATCCAGCCAGACACCCCGCAGTCGGCGGAGGTTCAATCGATGATCCTGGCAACCGTTGGCGACTGGAATGATTATCTCCCTCGCCCCGGCGATGCGTGCGGAAGTGCATCGGTTGGGAAGAGAGGGCGGATTCACCGACGATGGGAGCGTACAACCATGTTCCATGCGATGGGAACGGTTCACACCGAATGGGTTTAATCAACGATCCACTCGCGACCAGTGTCGTGTCACGGTCAATCAAGTGATAGCGGGCTGGTCATTGGACTTGCCGCCGGTATGTTCCGGCTTGAGCAGTGGGAAGAAGATCACGTCGCGGATGCTGCGGCTGTTGGTCAACAGCATGATCAGGCGGTCGATGCCGATGCCCAGCCCTCCGGCGGGAGGCATTCCGCAGCGCAGGGCCTGCACGAACTCCATGTCCATCTTCGCCATCGAGTCTTCTTCCGACAGACCGGCGAGTTGAGTGCGGAACAGTTCTTCCTGCAGCTTCGAGTCGTTCAGTTCGGTATAGGCGTTGGCCACCTCCATCCGCTGGATGTAGAGTTCGAACCGCTCAGCGATCGCGGGGTTATCCTGCTTTCGCTTGGTCAGCGGGCAAATGGCGGCGGGATAGTCGATGACGAACACCGGTCCGACGAGAGAGTCTTCCACGAACAGTTCGAAGACCTCGCTGACGATCACATCCGGATGAACGCCATGGGTCTCGATCCCCTTCTTCTTGGCGATCTCGATGATCGCGGGCATGTCGGTGATCGCGACGCCAACATGTTCCTGGAACAGGTCTGCATACGTGGCCCGACGCCACGGCGGGGTGAAGTCAATTTCGGTATCGCCCCACGGCAATACGAGACGTTCCTGGTCCGGCGGGGTTTCTCCCTTGGCCAGGGCGCGGGCGGCTTTGTCTGCCAGGACCACACGGACCGCATTCGTGATGAGTTCCTCAGAGAGATCCATCATCGATCGATAATCGCCATACGCTTGGTACAGCTCGATCATCGTGAACTCAGGGTTGTGTGTCGAATCGATTCCCTCGTTGCGGAAGACACGGCCCATGTCGTAGACCCGCTCGATCCCGCCGACCATCAGCCGCTTTAAGTGCAGTTCCAAGGCGATCCGCAGATAGAGCGGAATATCGAGCGCATTGTGATGCGTGATAAACGGGCGGGCGGCAGCCCCCCCGGCGATGGCGTGCAGGACTGGCGTTTCCGTCTCGTAAAACTTTCGGGCCTTGAGGGTCGAACGAATCGAATCGATGATCCGCGTCCGCAGCAGCATGCGGTCGAGCACTCCTTCGGTGTAGATCAGATCGAGATGCCGATGCCGCAGCAGCGTCTCAATATCACTCACACCGTGGAACTTTTCCGGTGGCTGGGTCAGCGACTTGCAGAGGATCTTGAGATCCTGAATGAAGACCGTGATCTCGCCCGTGCGGGTGCGGCGGACCGGCCCGTCGACACCGACGATATCGCCCAAGTCGAGCTGTTCGATTAACAGCCAGACCAGCTCTGGACAGTCGGCCTTACTGACCATCAGCTGGATGCGCCCGGTCAGATCCTGGATGTGGAAGAATTTCAGCTTGCCTTTGTCGTTCTGGAGCATGATCCGGCCCGCAACGCGGACCTTCTCGCCGTCAACGCCGTTTTCAGCGGGAGCCTTGGCTCGGACATCGCTGATCGCCCAGTGATCGTCAAATCGCTGGCCGTACGGATCGTGCCCCAGTTCTTGAATCCGCTTCAACTTTTCCAGGCGAGCAGCTTCCAGGCGATCGGGTGCGACAGCTTCGGACATGGTTCAATCTCAAGATTGGCGTGGTCGGTATTGGCGTGGTCGGTGGGCAGCCTGTTGGAAGGCGGACTTGAACCGCCGTTAGAACGTCCAGCGGATCAGATCATCCACCCAGACACACCAGACAAAACAAAACCCCCGCAACCGTGCGGACAGCTGCGAGGGTTTCATGAGTGGTGTGGCAGCGGATCAACCGCCGCCGTTACTCGTCGTCGCCTTCGCTATCCTCGTTGGGCTCTGCCGGTGCAACGGCGGTCACGCAGATAGATTTGTTGAGGGCCGCTGTCGTTCGGTCCTGCTTCAACTGGTACTGCGTGTCGTTGAACTGGGCCGTGGAAAGAATCAGATCGACGGCCTTTCGCTCACGAATCTGAGCGTACAGGTTTTCGATCATGCCAGACTTGATCAGACGAGCCCGGACGCGCCGCGGGCTTTCGCCCTGCTGGAACGCCATGGCTGTGATTTCCTGCTCGATTTCCAGTTCGCTAACATCGACCTTTTCATCGGTGGCGATGCGGTCGAGAACGAAGTGTTCTTTCAGATTGCGGCGAGTCATCGAAAGTGACTGCTGACGCAATTCATTTTCACGGGACAGGATATCCTGTGGCGTGAAACCGGCTTGTCGCATTTCGAGAATTTCACGTCGCAGGGCATTGTCGACCTGCTTGGCGACCAGATCTTCAGGCAATTCCCAGTTCGCCGACTCGGTGATTTTGGCCATCACCTGCGTACGACACTGCTGACGCTGTTCGTACTTGACCTGACGATCCAGGGTTCGGCGAATGGCAGTCCGCAGCGATTCCACGGACGAGAATCCGACCCGGTCGCAGAACGACTCGTCGACGGTCGGAGCTGCCAGCCGCTTGACATCCAGGATGGTCAATTCGATATCCAGGGACTCGCCGCGGAGTTCAACGGTCGGAGCTTCCATCGACACGGTGATCTGAGTCTGACGAACATCGTCCGCCTGGGCCCCCGTGACCAGCTTGTCGAAATCGCTCAGCTGAGCGTCCTGGAATTTCAGCACCGAACGAACGCGAATCAGCTGATCGTTGATCTTGTTGTATTCGACGCCATTCCGCTTGATAACGATGTCGACATTGACATAGTCACCCGCGCTGACGGCTCCATCCACCGGCTCCAGAATGCCGTAGCCTTCCACGAAGTCGGCCTGATAGTCGTCGATGTCCTGTTCGCTGATCTCGCGAACGGGACGGTTAATCTTCAGGTTCTTGTATTCCGGCAGGTCGAATGTCGGACGCACTTCGACATCGAACTCGTACTCGAAATCACCATCTTCCGGGATTTCAACCGTAGACATGTCAAATTGCGGTTCGTTGATCGGGTCGATCTTCGAATCGTTGGCAATCTGATCGAGGCTGGCCATCAGCACACGCTGCTTGACCTCTTCTGAGATTTCCTTCTTAAACCGCTTCTTGACGAGCGATGTCGGCACCTTGCCGGTCCGGAAGCCGGGCACTTCGGCCTTGGCTGAGTAGACCTTGAGGGCGTCCGCCACGACGGCAGCCACGGAGTCCTTGGAGACGGTGACACGAACGTGCTTCTTGCACGGTCCAATGTCCTTCATCTCGGTCTTCAAATCGAGACGCGGCCGGCCATCAGCGATTTCGGCCTGCGTTTCGTCGAGCACCTGTTGATCCGCCACGTTCTACTCCACATGGTGCGACAATCGGGACCACCCGATGTAGCGTCCTGAAAAACGAGAACCGACCTGTGACCGACTGAATCCGATCACGGCCGGCAGCAGAAATCCGAACGGTTCCGTGTTGTTGACGTGAATCACGCCACAACAAGAGCGGGTGAAGGGACTTGAACCCTCGACATCCACGATGGCAACGTGGTGCTCTGCCAACTGAGCTACACCCGCGTCAATTGACTGGGAAGGATTATTGCGAGCGTGGCGGCGGAGTCAAGTGAAGTCGCCCCACTGCTTTTCATGAACCGGCAGTTCTTTCCGCATTCCTTCGTTTCCGCCCGCAGCTTCTTTTCCCTTTCAGTTCAAACTCATGCTCTGAAGGAACTCTTCATTCGATTTCGAGCGTTTCATCCGACTGGTCAGCAGTTCCATCGCCTCGACGGGGTTCATGTCGCTCAACACGCGGCGGAGGATCCAGATCCGCTTCAGTTCCTCTTCCGACATCAACAACTCTTCCCGGCGGGTGCCGGACTTGTTGACATCGATGGCGGGCCAGATGCGCTTCTCGACGATGCGGCGATCCAGGTGTAGTTCGGTGTTGCCGGTCCCCTTGAACTCTTCGTAGATCACATCGTCCATCTTTGAGCCGGTCTCAACGAGGGCCGTCGCGATGATCGTGAGGCTCCCGCCCTCTTCGATCGAGCGGGCCGCTCCGTAGAACCGTTTGGGATGCTGGAGCGCCGCAGCGTCGATCCCGCCGGTCAGCACCTTACCGGAGTTGGGGCATTCAGTGTTCCAGGCCCGCGCCAATCGCGTGATCGAGTCGAGGAAGATCACAACATCGTGGCCGAACTCAACCATCCGCTTGGCCTTCTCGATCACCATTTCGGAAACCTGGATATGGCGGCTGGGCGGCTCGTCAAAGGTGCTGGAGACGACTTCGCAGTTGGGGCCTTTGACCTGCCGCTCCATGTCGGTGACTTCTTCGGGCCGCTCGTCAATCAGCAGTACGATCACGTAGACATCGGGGTGGTTCTGCAGAACCGCCTTGGCCATCTTCTGCAGCAGGATCGTCTTGCCGGCTTTGGGCGGCGAGACGATTAGCGCCCGCTGGCCAAATCCGATTGGCGAGACCATGTCGACAATCCGCGTACTCAATTCCGAGGGGTCGGTCGTCAGCTTGATGCACCGCGTCGGGTGTAGCGGGGTCAGATCGTCAAACGGCACCTTGTCATGCAGGACGTTCGGGTCCTGCCCGTTGACAGCTTCTACACGGAGCATCGCGAAATAGCGTTCATTCTCTTTCGGCGGGCGAACCTGACCAGCGACGGTCGCTCCCTTGCGCAGTCCGAATCGTCGGATCTGGCTGGGTGAAACATAGATATCGTCCGGACACGGCAGGTAGTGATAATCCGGACTTCGCAGAAATCCGAACCCATCCGGCAGAATCTCCAGCGTCCCTTCGCCGAACATCAGCCCCGTCATCTTGGTCCGCTCTTTGAGAATGCGGAAGATGAGGTCCTGCTTCTTCAGACCGGTCGTTTCGCTGACTTGCTCTTCCTTGGCGAGGTCGATCAGCTCTTTCATCGTCATCCGCTGGAGCGCAGCGACGTTCATCTCAGGCTTCAGTGCCTCATCCCCCTGCAGGGAGGGGTCGTTGTAAATTGACGGCAGTGGTTCTTCTTCCTCGTCGGGCGTGGCAGCGGTGCTCGCCAGTTTCTCTTGAGGAGACAGTAAGTTACCACCCGCGTCATCCGGATCGGGCGTCGGAGTCGGACTCTCCGCAGAACGCCGTTTAATCGGCGGATCGTTGCGGTCGTATTGCGGAAACTCAGGGCGAGGGCCCCGCGAGTTGGAAGGA
>QWPB01000019.1 GCA_003671275.1 Planctomycetota bacterium
ATGAACTTCGCTTGTTCGGGGCGGGTGTAGTACCAGAAGGAGTTGGAGTTCCAGAACGAGGTGTGGGTCGGGTCTTGGAAGGCACCTCGGCCATCGGTGCTGGGGGTGAGGGTGAGGAACCAGCCGTTGGGGGTGAGGCAGCGGTGGGCTTGTTGCATGGTGTGGATGGGGTTGTGGAGGTGTTCGAGGGCGTCGTGGGCGCGGATGAGGCCGATCTCGCCGTCGCCGAACGGCCAACGCTCGTTGAGGTCAGCTGTGATGTGGGCGTTGTGGAGGTCGACGGACTCGTAACCGGGGGTGGGGTTGAGGCCGCCGCAGAGGTCGATCTTTCTTAGGGAGTTCAGGTCGCACCAGCGTTCGACGAGGGGGTAGATGTACTGGTCGTGGATGTTTAGCGTCTCGGTTTGGATGAAGGCGTTCTGGTCGCCTCGGCAAGTGTTGCTGGGGTGGACGTGGTAGATATAGAGGCAGCGGTCGATGTGCTTCACCTTCCCGTATATATAGGTGCGACAGAGCAGATCGTGGTCATCGAGGATTTTTCGTAAGGGGTCGTGGTCGCCGATGCGATGGTAGAACGCTGATCGCCAGGCTCGGACGTGGTTGGGGGCGAACCAGATCTTCGAGAAAGACCAGGGGGAGGGCTCAAACGCCACGCACTCAAACTGGGGTTGGCCATCCCACGTGAAGGGGCGGTAGCGCCAGCCGAACTTCTCGTCGTACTTCCAGGGTTTGCCGTCGCAGATCTCGCAGGTGTTGGAGTAGGCGAAGTCGACGCGAGGATCGGAGAACGCTGCTGCGAGTTCAGCGAGGCAGTCGGGGGTGAGTTCATCGTCGTGGTCGACCTCGACCAGGACATCACCTCGGCAGGCCTGGCAGGCGAACTTCTTCAGCTCGCCGATGTTCTGGGTCTGGCCGGTGCAGGGGACGATGCGGGCCTGCGGGAGGTCGACAAGGATCTCTCCCGCGTCGCCGTTGGGGACGATCACCCATTCGAAGTTCGTGAACGTCTGGTTGGCGATCGAGCGGGCCAGACGGTCGAGGAATTGAGGGTTGTGGGTGGGCGTGAACAGAGACAGAAGCATGGATGGCACCAAAGCAAGATGAAATGAAGAAGGCCGCCGGAGAGCACCGGCGGCCGGGGAAGAAGCGAGTTACGAGGCCGCGCTGGACCAGAATGCGTTATTACGGACCATCTGATCGCGGGTCTTGCGGGGGAACCGGAATCCTCGGTGGCCCGCGCGGATGCCGCTCAGCGTGACGATGACATACGGGGGGAGATCGCCCTGGATACGGACGATGAGCTGATCGCGGTCGACAGCGGCTCCGATGAGTGACGCGAGCGGGGAGGTCTTCCCGAACACTTCCATCGCCATCGCCGCCCGAATCGCCGGGTCTTGAATCTGCGAGATGCGATCGGCCAGCAGCTCGAACTGCTTGTCCGGTGTGAGCCGCGACAGATCGGCCAACGTCAGTCCCAAGCTGGAGAGGACCGACAGTGCTGAGTCCGAACCTTCCGCCACGGACACCAAGAACTTCTGCAGCTTGCGGACGCCCCCTTCGAGCGTCTCCATGTCCGCCCCCGACTGCTCGGCGGCGTAACCGAGTTCCGACAGCGACTCGACTGAGATCCCGGTCCGCGCTGACATCTTCGCCAGTTGGTCGCCGAGTTCGGAGAACACATTCGTGGTCGCCAGCAGTGGAGCGATCGCCGCAGCCCCGAGACCGAAGATCTTAGTCCCAATCGACTGCACGCTGGCTCCGAACGCCTTCAACCGGACCTCGACATCACCGGCAAGTTGCTGATGGTCAACGAATGCCGGGCTTTGGTGAGGATCGACCAACCGCAACAGCTGGTCGAGTTCACCGCCCCCGACGGCTCGATTCGAACGTTTCGAGCCAGCCGCAATCACGACACTTCCTGGGCCCCGACCGTGTTGGTCGAGGCCCTTTCCTTTGAGTCCCTGCCAGAAAGAGATTCCAACATGCCCACGAAGAAGACCGCTCCCAAGTCCACCAAGAGGGCCCACGCACCGAAGGCCGCCAAGCCCGCTGCCCCCGCGAAGGCTGTCGCCACAGCCAAGACGCCGAAGGCCACGAAGCCCGATGGCAAGCTCAGCCAGCTCGATGCAGCTGTGAAGGTCTTAACCGAAGCCGGAACCCCGATGACGACCAAGGCGATGATCGAAGCGATGGCCACGAAGGGCTACTGGACCAGCCCCGGCGGCGCGACCCCTTGGGCTACGCTTTACTCAGCATTGCTCAGAGAGCTACAGAAGAAGGGCACCAACGCCCGGTTCGTGAAGGCCGACCGGGGCCAGTTCAAGCTGAACGCCGCCGACAAGGCAACCTGAACCACACACCACAAGCCCGGCGGATTCCACCGGAAATCTCGCCCCTTGCGAGTAGTCTGATCTCATCGCCCAATGGGCGACAAGACGCGGGGGAGCCGCTGGCCCGCAACTCCCCTGCGTTCTTTTCGTTCATGCGAAACATAGCTTGTCTCCCACTCCTTTGATGTAAAACTTCGATCATTCACGCTTGATTACCGACAATCCATGCACCAACATGCCCCATCAGACCGCTCCAAGAACATCGATCAGAGAGAGTGCAGCAATGGGCCAGATCTTCATAAGCCACGCAACCAAAGATGTTGAGTTGGTGAGGCTATTCGTCGGTTTGTTGCAAACGGGGCTGAGTATTGATCATAAGCAGATATTTTGTACTTCTCTCGAAGGCATGACGATCCCACAAGGAAAGCAGTTCGTAGACTACATACGCACAGAGCTGACAGCAGCAGACTACGTCATCATGCTGGTTACACCGAGCTACTACGAGAGTCCTTTCTGTATGTGTGAACTCGGGGCAACTTGGGTTCGAGCAGTCGGGTGTTCCCCACTCGTCGTCCCGCCGATTACCTACGATAACCTACAAGGTGTGCTCCACGGAACTCAAGTCGGGCATATCAATGATGGACGCTCACTTAGTGAAATGCACGATGCTCTCGTGAAACTCAAAATCTGCGAGCCATCAAGTGCGCGATGGGAGTACGAACGTGACACATTCATCAAGCAATCGGCAAAAGTAATCGGGACACTTTCGGGTCGAACACAGATCCCTGCAGCCGAGTACAACGCTCTGCAAGATAAGTACGAGCTGGCGCAGGAGAAGATCGCAGAGAACGAGGAGGATATTCAGAAGAAGGATAATTACATTAAAGAACTCGAGGGCATGAAGGATCAAACACAGGTACGGGCAGCGAGAAAGAAATACAAGAGTCATCGAGACGAATTTAACGCCCTCAAGGCAACAGTCGTTGAATCAGTCAGTATACTCCCAAGTGCCGCCGTTGAGGCATTGTTTCATCACACTCGGGATGAGGAATACGTCTTACCGAGCCGATATGGAAACGACCATCTCTATGAAGATGTCAATGACGCAGCGAAAGATGAATACGTGACTGTCGAGGGCAGCGTAGTCACCGTGGACAGCGGGCATCCAGAGATGAGTTCTGCTTTGGAGGCCGTGAGCAATCTCTCAGAGTTCATGGAAGAAGCGGACGAAGACCTGTTCGCCGAACTTCAGCAGGAGTACTCAACCAAAGTCTCAATCACAAACCGCCAGTTCTGGTACAAAGCTTTTGGTCTATGAATGGTACATGTGAACAATACTCGTTTTGTTTGACTGCATCGTTAGTCACTGATTAGTGAGCAGTTCTGATCCTTGGATTCGTTCCGCCTTCTGCCCCGCGAACTGCTCGTAGCGCTGGACAATCACGTCGCAGTAGAGCGGGTCGAGTTCCATTAGAAACGCTCGACGGCCGGTCTGTTGAGCGGCGATCATCGTGCTTCCTGAACCACCGAAGAGGTCGAGGACGTTCTCGCCGGTGCGAGATGAGTACTGCAGCGCCCGCACGGCGAGTTCCACCGGCTTCTCGGTCAGGTGGACCATGCTCTGCGGGTTCACCTTCTTCACATGCCACAGGTCGGTCGCGTTGTTCGGGCCGAGATATGTGTGGGCAGCTCCCTCTTTCCATCCGTAGAAGCACCACTCGTGTGCGCCCATAAAATCTTTCCTCGTCAAAACGGGATGTTGCTTGTCCCAGATGATCGCCTGGGAGAAGTACAGCCCGTGCTTCTTCAGAAACGGTGGGTAGTTCGCACAGTTCGCGTACCCGCCCCAGATGTAGAACCCCCGGCCCGGGACCAGCACGCGGGCGATGTTGCCAAACCACGCATCGAGCAGCCGGTCGAACTCTTCGTCCGACACGAAGTCGTTGGCCAGCGGGCGGTCCTTGGCCCGCAGCTTTTTCTGCGTCGGCTTCGACTTCTCCGGATGGCGGGCCACGTCCATCGACTGGTGATGCGTCGTCCCCTGAAACGAGGACAGCCCTGCTGCGATGGCGTTGTTGGAACGCGGCTCGACCTTCACGTTGTACGGCGGATCGGTGTTGCAGAGGTGGACCGGCTGGCCATCGAGCAGTCGGTCGAGGTCGGCGGCCAAGCTGCTGTCGCCGCAGAGCAGCCGATGCTCGCCCAGAATCCACAGATCGCCCGGCTGGGTGATCGCCTCGTCCGGCGGCGCGGGGATCTCGTCCGGATCGCACAGCCCCTGCTGGCCATCGGGATCGAGCAGCTTGGCCAGCTCGTCCTGGTCGAACCCGAGTAAGCCGAGGTCGAAGTTCATCCCCTGCAACTCCGACAGTTCAATCGGCAGCAGTTCCAGGTTCCACTCGGCGATCTCAGCCGTCTTGTTGTCGGCAATGCGCAGGGCTTTGACCTGCTCCGGCGACAACCCGCGGGCGACATGCACCGGCACTTCGCTCAGCCCGAGCGACTTCGCCGCCTTGAGCCGCGTGTGCCCGATGATGACCACGCCGTCCTCGTCGACGACGATTGGCTGGCGGAACCCGAATTCCCGAATCGACTTCGCGACCACCTCGACTGCGTCATCGTTCAATCGTGGGTTCTTGTCGTAAGGCTGGGGTCGGTCGATTGGCCATGTTTCGATCTGCATCTGGGTGGCAATCATGCTTTGTCCTTGATGGATGATGGTTTGCGTCTATTGGTTCAGCGTTCGGGTGTCGGCCCGAGGGTTCAGTTGTCGTCGGATTCGTCATCGTCGAAGTCGAACGGGTCCGGTTCGCCGAGGTCGATTTCGAGTTGCTTGAGGCGTCGCCATTCCGTGAGCGGCACCAGGATCACTTCGGTCTTCCGAAAGCGGCGGATCGCGACCGGCGTCCCCGACCGCGCGACCTCCTGAACCGTGAAGCCCAGCGAGTCCCGCAACTCGGTGATTCCGACCTGAAATTCGTCGATCATCTCAATGTCCGATGGCATCAGGGTTTCCAAAACCTGTACAAGAAAGAAACTCTGCCTATGACCACCACGGTTCCCTCTGGCATCACCTGCGCCTCTGGCCACGGGAGTACCTATCGATCGCCGTAAGTCGAACTCTGCCAGCTTGGCAATCGATGGCCTCGTCCTCCCTTTTGGCATACGCTCATGATGGAGGCTCAGCGATGCGAGTGTTGATCTACAAGCGAACCCACAATGGCGATCCTGACCGTTTGGGTCGCTTTGGTATCCACGACTGCATGGGGTCAGTTCGAAATCACGAATTCGATGCGGTCATAGGTGTCGGCGGGATTGGTGCTGAAGCGCAGGCCAATAGCATTGATGGCCAGATCAACTGGATCGGAGTTGGCGTTCACAAGGCACCTCTTCGTGGCGGTCGAGGTCCGATCATCACGTTTGACCATTTCGTCGAGTACGGGATTGATGGACCGGACTTTCGATCCGTGGCACCTCAATTGGCCAATCAAATCTACGGAGGTCGAGTTCGTCATCAGATCCTGGACGGGGTGGATGACGAAGTGAAGCTGATTCTCTCGATGGCCGAAGATGCTCCACCATCGGGAGGCAGGGGTCAGCAACGTCGCCCAAAGGCGAAGCCAAATGGATGTCAGAAACGACCGAAATACTGACGGTGTCCTTCATGTGATGCGTTTGTATTCGCCACACCACCAGTCGCAATTGA
>QWPB01000099.1 GCA_003671275.1 Planctomycetota bacterium
TGAGGTTCCCACAGCAGGAAAGCTAATGCGCCGAAACCGAGAAGCACGATGACGCATTGCAAAAACGCCGCGACACTTTGCCTGAACATTGATGATTTGCAGCTTTCCATTCTCGAAGCATGAGTCGTTGCTTATCGCTCGTCAATACTTGCATGTCGTGAGTCATGACGGGTGTGCGACAGCGGCGAGTCGAGGGATCATTGATTCTCGCGCTCCGCAAAACGCCACTGATCACCCGTGGTCACACCTGATGGTACTCACGATACCACTTCACGAACCGTTCGATCCCGACCTCAATCGGCGTGGCGGGCTTGAACCCCACATCGTTAATCAAGTCATCGACGTTGGCATAGGTCGCCGGAACGTCCCCCGGCTGCATCGGCAGCATGTTCTTGACCGCCGTCATCCCGAGGCACTTCTCCAGCGTCTCGATGAGGTACATCAGTTCGACCGGCTCATTATTGCCGATGTTGTAGACACGGTACGGCCCGCCGCCGGTGCCGGGGTCGGGATCGGCTCCGGTCCAATTCGGGTTTGGCTGGGCCGTATGGTCGCTGGTGCGGATCACGCCCTCGACGATGTCGTCGACATACGTGAAGTCACGTCGCATCTTGCCGTGATTGAAGACATCGATCGGTCGGCCTTCGAGAATCGCCTTCGTAAACAAGAACAGCGCCATGTCCGGCCGCCCCCACGGGCCATAGACCGTAAAGAACCGCAGCCCCGTCGTCGGCAGCTTGAACAGATGGCTGTAGGTGTGGGCCATCAGTTCGTTGGCCTTTTTCGAGGCCGCGTACAGACTGAGCGGATGGTCGACGTTGTCGTGAATGGAGAACGGCATCGTCGTGTTGGCCCCGTAGACCGAACTCGACGAGGCATAGGTCAGGTGCTCGACGCCGTTGTGGCGGCACCCTTCGAGAATGTTCACGAACCCCACGAGGTTGCTGCTGACATACGCTTGCGGGTTTTGGAGCGAGTATCGCACCCCCGCTTGAGCGGCCAGATTGATGACCTTGTGAAACTTGTACTTCGCGAAGAGCGCCTTCATCCCCGGCTCGTCCGCCAAGTCGAGTTGCTCAAACGTGAACCCCTTCTTCGCCGTCAGCCGCGCGAGCCGGTCCTGCTTCAGCCGGACTGAGTAGTAGTCGTTCAGGTTGTCGAGACCGACGACTTCGTCCCCGCGATCAAGCAGGCGATGCGATGTGTGCGAGCCAATGAAGCCGGCGGCCCCGGTGACGAGAATGCGTGCCATCTATCTACCTCCGTGTGAATCGTTCGGGAAGGATTCACCACGGAGGCACAGAGGCACGGAGAAGTGCAGGAACCACGATGGGTTGTGTTTCGATTGTGGTATGACGAGATTGGGACGCCGAGGGAGTTCCTTCGACGAGATGCCACACGATCACACCACGGTTGAGTCCCTCTGATGCTACTTCTCCGTGCCTCCGTGCCTCTGTGGTAAAATGTCTTGCCGGGATATACCCGCGCCCAGCTACTTTCCGAACTGCGTCGCCTTGTAGTACTCGATCGTCTTCATCAGACCGGTCTTCAGGTCGACCTTCGGCTCCCAGCCCAGGATCGTCTTGGCCTTCGTGATGTCGGGGCAGCGTTGCTTTGGGTCGTCCTTGGGCAGGTCGACGTTGATCAGCTTCGACTTCGAGCCGGTCAGTTCCAGCACCGCCTGAGCCAGTTCGATCATCGTGTTCTCGACTGGGTTCCCGATGTTGACGGGGCCGATCGTCTGGTCCTGGTCCATCAGTTTCATCATCCCGTCGATGTTGTCGCTGACGTAACAGAACGAGCGGGTCTGCTTGCCGTCTCCGTAGAGCGTGATCGGCTCGTTGCGGAGGGCCTGCATAATGAAGTTCGACACGACGCGCCCGTCGTTCGGGTCCATCTTCGGGCCATAGGTGTTGAAAATTCGCATGATTCGCACTTCCACCCCGTTGGCCAGGTGATAGTTCATGCACAGCGATTCGGCGACGCGTTTTCCTTCGTCATAGCAGCTGCGCGGTCCGAGCGGGTTCACGTGGCCCCAGTAGTCTTCCTTCTGGGGATGGACTTCCGGGTCGCCGTAGACTTCGCTGGTGCTGGTGTGCAGGATGCGGGCCTTGCAGCGTTTGGCCAGACCCAGCACGTTAATCATGCCGATCGTGGAGGTCTTGATCGTCTTGATCGGGTTGTACTGGTAGGCCACCGGCGAGGCGGGGCAAGCCAGGTTGTAGATCTGCTCGCATTCAACCTTGATCGGGTCGACGATGTCGTGCCGAATCAGCTCGAACTTCGGATTGCCGATCAGATGGGCAATATTCTCTTTGCGCCCCGAGAAGAAGTTGTCGAGGCAGATCACATGGTCGCCCCGCGCGATCAAGCGGTCGCAGAGGTGGCTGCCGAGGAATCCGGCACCGCCGGTGACGAGAATGTTCATGAGTTTTCGAGGGCTGACGAAAGGTGAGGGCGAACCACAGGACTGTTGCGGTAACAACCGCAGCCCTGAAGGGGCGGCAGAGTTTACAACGAATCCACTATCGTAAGTCTAGGTCAGCTTTTCGGAGATGCGGGCAGTTTTTGACCCACGGTGGTGAGCTTTGGCAACCTCAGTGAGATTTCGCATCCTCACAGCAAATCAAGGCATTCACCGCAGCTGTGCTCCCGAATACGAACAGGCTGTCACCGGTCAAGATGACTGCCGAACTGGGCGGTGGTAGCAATTTTTCACCGTTCTCCCGGCGGATTCCGATAATCATGACACCTTTCTTTCGCAAATCGATCTCCGATAGTTGCTTCCCGACGTAGGGGCTATCCGAATGAATCTGGACATCCGCCAATTCGAGTTCACCGCCTTGTTTGTCGGTAATTTCCAGAAAGTCTTCCACGCTGGGGCTGAGCATAAAGCGGGCCATCTTGACGGCTCCACTGCTGAAGGGGCTGATGACTCGCGTGGCTCCCGCCCGCTGCATCTTTTCGATGGCCGATTCTTCGCTGGCTCGGGCCACAATCTGAATCCGGGATGAGAGCAGCCGAGCCGACAGAACCACGTAGATGTTGTCGGCATCGGTCGGCAGAGTGGTGGCCAGTGATCGTGCGGTGAGAACCCCCGCCCGGCGCAAATCGGCATCGGACGTTGCATCGCCAATCTCATAAAGCCAGCCACGAGGGGTACAGATTGCGTTGAGTTGCTCCTCGTCTTTATCGATTACGACAAACGGCTGCTTTCGATCACTGAGATATTGGCAGATGGAAGCCCCCATTCGCCCCATCCCGCAAACGATGAAATGATCCTTGAGAGTAGCGATGGAGCGGTCCATGCGGTGCCTTTCAATCAGTTTGCGGAACTCAGCATTCAGGATGAATCGGCCCACATCGGCAGCCAGATAGGCAAACGTACTCAGCCCCAAGATGATGTAAACAATCATAAAGGCCATCAAGGCGTCTTCGTGGGGACCGATGGCAACATCCCGCGACCCCAGGGTCGACAGCGTGATAAACGCCAGATAAAAAGATTCGAGCCAGCTGGCCCCGCGTAACCAGTGAATGATACACGCGCCGCCCCCTGCCAGCCCCATCAGCAAGCTGAAGCGGATCGCGATCGAACGCAGGATGGGGGGATGCGGTGCGGGCATGCCTTGGACGATCCGAAACAGTCACGGGGCCTTCGCGCGGGCCCGCTCACGGAATGATCGATACCGCCTTCAGTCAGTTTTGACAACACCGATTGCTGGCAGGCTTTGCGAACTCCGCGTGAGACTCACGGGGCGAAGCCTGTGTCGGCGAGGGTCAGTGGAGACGGATGACGCGAATCATCGAGTCCTTCGCGACCTCCCCATGGCGGCGACGCAGTTGCAAAACACGGAGCGTACTCCGGGAAGAACTGATCGCGAACAGGGCTGTCTCGTGGATCTCTGCTTGCCTCCGGGGTAGCCCGCGTGAGAAGATGCCCTGCGAGCCATGGCGACCGGCCATCCCGACTCACGATTCGCGAGATCTCAATGCGTTTCTTTCGACATCTTTTCGCGATGGCGGATCGTCAGACGTTTGTCGAGCTATTTCTGGGGATCATGCAGGCAGAACAGCCACAAGTCACCGCCGAGTACAAACCCGATGAGTTCGCCATCGTGACCGCTGCGGGACGCATCAACCTTTCCAACTTTTACGCAGAGTATTGCCAGATTCCCTGGCATCGACGCAAAGCCTACCTCGGTCGCACGGTGCAGATCTTTCGAGCCGTGCGCGATGATTTGCCCGAGGACTTTGAAGATGCTCGGCAAAACCTGATGCCCAAGCTGTGGATGCGCAGCTCATTCGCACATCAGGCTCTGATGTGCCGACTGGAGGGGACGGAACCGCCGGATCTGAATGCCACACCGGTGGGCGAACACTTGCTGTCGACCATCGTGTATGACTTGCCGAATTCCATGCAGACGATTCCGGCCCGGCAGTTTGAGAAGTGGGAAATCTCGGGCTACGAGGCATGGGAGATCGCTCTCGAAAACCTTTCCGAGCGGACGCGGGCAATGGCCAAGATTGGCGACCATCTGGTCTCCGCCGTATCCGGAGACAACTACGATGCCAATCGACTGTTTCTGGTGGATCGCCTGCGGGAACTGGGAATGGATGGACATCTGGTCGCCATGATTCCCAACCGGGACACACTCTACGTGACCCAGGCCAAGGACGCGGTGGGTCTGAAGATGATGACCGAACTGGCGGACAGAACCCTGCAAGACGAACCCCGGCCCATGTCGCCGTTTCCGCTGCAGTACCTCAACGACGAATGGAGTGACTGGCAGCCTCCCCGGAACCACATCTTGTACTCGCGTTTGCAGGAAATGCGGTCCCGGTTCCTGTATGGAGAATACGCAGAGCAGAAGGCCTTGCTGGAGAAGCTTCAGGCCAAGGGATTGTATCCCGATCAGTTCATGGCCACGTTTTCAGTGATCCAGAAAAAAGACAGCGATGAGATCCTGTCTTATGCGGTCTGGGGGGCCGGGGTCGATACTCTGCTCCCGGAGGCGGATCGCGTCGTGCTGATGCGCACTCCCGAGGAGATTCTGGGATTTGTTCCCTGGTCTCAGGTGGTCGAGACAATGGGCACGGAACTGGATCTGGTTCCGGATCTGTACCCCAAGCGGTATCGGGTGCGGAGGTTTCCGTCCCTCGGAGAGATCGCAGAAATGGAGCCCAAGCCAGAACCGTAGATGTCAGCCTCCCAGGGAGCGCGGCAGAAGCCGATCGCAAGGGGGGTCACTCGATGCCGCAGTTACGTTCGATCTCGCGGGCCTTTTCCGACATGAAGATCTGTTTCAAATTCAGTGGATCAGCTTCTCTCTCCACAGGACGACCGGCCCGGCCTTCAGAACCCGCCTGCGTCGTCCACGGGTCTTCCGCCTTGGCTCCGTCGACCTCTTTCAGTCGTAATCGCGAGAAGAAGCTGGTGGTTGTGCATCCGGACAGGCAGCTGCCCATCACGATCAGACAAAACAATGTCTGTTTCACAGTCCGGTGGGCACGATGAGGCATGGCAGGGTTCCGACGCGAAGAGAAGCCGGGCAGGCGGGCGTTCTGTCCCCAGAGCATCCGGGAATCGGCACTCCAAGTCCACAGGGACCCCGAAGAGGGGCCGATTCATCGGCATAAATTGCCGCCCCAGGGTGTCGCTGAATCTTCGGCGGAGGCACGGGGCAGAGTTCCGAGAAAACCCTGGCGTATTCCGGCACAGCGTTTGCCAAAAGAACGTTCGGAACGTGGCGGATTCGCAGAAACCGGCACTTAATGCCGTTGATTGGGTCAAAACTCGTCAATGGATGCGTGCGGTTTCAGCAGATCTGCCTAAGAGTTGGGCATGGGGCCCACTCAAAATCGGTCGGCATGAGTTGACGGACCGCCTTCGGAGCATCATAAACGTGCCCCGGTTGTTCGGTGGAGCGCTCGACTTCGGCACCGGGCGGGGGCAGTCCTCGCCTCCCGGAAATCATGCAGACGCCTCGCCCGCGATTTTCGATCTGGAGACATAGATGAGTTCGTCGTCGAAGTACA
>QWPB01000144.1 GCA_003671275.1 Planctomycetota bacterium
CGGAGCTTTTTCCGGGGACGATTTGAGATCGCCACGCTTGTCCGCGTTGTGATCATCAAGTTTCTGGGCCAGCTTGCGGGCTTCTTCAGCGGTCTTCTTCTGATCCGATTCGACCTTCTTCAAGTCGCCCCCCTTCTGGTTGTCGGACTGGGCGTCCCGCTGCCTGCCAATCAGTCGGTTCGTGTCCTTCAGAGCTTCCTGATAGAACTCCATGTCGCGTTTCAGACGATCGCGTTCGTCGTCGGACTGCAGCATCTGCAGTATTTCCTTGAGTCGCTCGATCACCTGCTTCTGGCGGTCCGCTGCCGAGCCAGTCTGCTTCTGCTGCAGTTCCAGCGTAATCTTGTCCATCTCGGCGAGAAGGGCCTGCTGCTGGCTCTTTTCACGGACACGATCCAAGGTGTCCGCCTGCTCAGGTTCTTTCCGCCGCAAGTGCTCCGCCGCCTCCAGAAGCGAACGCTCAAACCGCTCATAGTCCCGGCGAATCTGCTGTTGCTGAACACCCAGATCGATCTTGGGGGGAGCTGCGTCCTGGGCCCGGGTGGAACCCGCCAGACCGCATATTGCCGCCAGACACAGCCACAGGAACATTCCCGAACGCATGACAAAGGCTCTGGTGAGCATGATTCGCCTCGCTGACGATTGGACAGACATTTTATTGCCCCAGTTCCTCAAAGTTCTTGAGCTCTGTGGCCTCGTTCAGCTTTTCATAGCGATCGATCATTTCCTGCAGCCGTTTCTTCAGGTCGTTGATCGACTCGCGTTCCCGCATCTCGGACAGTACCGACTTCAACTGCTCCAGTAATCCATCCACGCCGGTCATCGAGTCGGTGATCGCCGGTCGGGGATCCTGTTTTTGCTCTTCCCGCAGCCGATAAAGTCCAATCTGCTGATCGACCGTGGTGTAGGTCAATTCGTTGATCCGGTTGAGCGGGGCCACGATACCATCATCAATCCGTTCGAGCAGCGTCGCCGAGTCGACCCGATTGTTGACCATCTCCTCTCGAATGTCTCGAAACGCCGCTTCGATCGACCGGCATTCGGCGTGGTTCTTACGGATCAGGTGCAGATTACGTTCCGCCCCGGCGGAGATCGCGACCTCCAGCTGGCGATATTGAGCCTCCCAAGTTTCGTGAGCGATCTTCTCTGTTGGTTCGGCGGCCTGCAACGCGGTCCGGTCGCCAGCCCGTTTGTACTGATCGTCCAGATCAGCCCGAACGCGAACTGTTTCCTCGACAATCTGTTCCAGACGAGCCCGTAGATTCACCTCCTGATCGTACAGCCGACCCAGTAATTCTTCGGGCGACACAATCTGGAAATCGAACGACTCACTCCTTACGACATGCGGCCCGTTGATGTGGTCTCCGTCGGCAGCCACCAGCACCAGGGAAAGCTTCTGCCCCTCTTTGAGTTCCAGTGGAAGGACGGCGAACCGCTCAACCAATTCCTGGGGAGTTGCGGCCAGGGGAAATTCCCGCTGCCCGCGCGGCTGACTGGACAGCGACGTTCGTACCGATTCCAGGGCATCGACCTTGGTTTCAAAGTACGCTTCCAGCACTCCGAAATCATCGCGAATCAACCCCGCCAGCGGCACACTCGCGGTCCGAGTGATGGCGTTCCGTACGCCTCGGCGGCGGGCCTCAATAACCGGCGGTTCGTCGGGCGTTCCGACAATCGTCACACTGGCCGGTTCCTGGCTGATCACATCATCTTCATCCAGCAGGGTCAATTGCATCTCGGATCGCATCGGAACCGGCAAGGGAAACACGGACTGTGAGTCGAGCGTCTTGTGCCGCTCGGTCGCAGAATCCGTGATCCACGCAGGCAAACGCAGAGTCCGGCGGTCTCCGGGCAGACACTCCATGCTGACGCGGGGTTCGAGAGCGATCGTCCGAGGCTCGGCGGTCGGTGACTCACGGAGAGTCAGCCTCGCGGCCACGGGCTGCAACTGGCCCTTCGCATCACGCTCATAACCGCAGCCAAATTCCCACGCTCCGGCCCGAATGTCGACCGACATCAAGGGCTTGCTGGCAGTGGCTCTTAGTTCAAACCGAGTCTCCGCCGGGATGGCGATCTGAGTCCCGGAGAGTTCGACGGGGCGGTCTTCCAGGGATTCCTGCCCCATGTATTCGGGGTAGTCACATTGCAGTTCGACACGCTCGATCTGCGGCGGCTCGACGATCACCACGCGGTATGGTTCGGCCGTCGCAAAGTCCCCTCCTCGCAGCCAGAACCATTGCTCATCTGCGACATTCTTGATCGTATGCCGGTAGATCCCCGGCTCGGAGGGGACCAGATTCACGCTGCCGCGCGTGCGACCGGTCTGGGTCAATGACCTCCACGAAAGCACCACCTGATCCGGCGCGACACTGTTGGCTCGACTTTCGACCTGGAGCGTCAGATCCCCCCCGCGCGGATGCTTATAACTGCGAGCGTTGTCGAATTCGCGAATGCGGTCACCGGGCTGGGCGACAACCCGGGCGGAGAGGGCATTCTGACGAAAGCGTTCCCAGTAGTCGGCCTCTCCCTCGACGTACGCGGCGAACCAGCGGGACATCGCCTGAACATTCACCACGCCAAATCCGACGATCGACGCCACTAGTACGCCAGCCACCAGACTCCCCCGCCGCAGCGGCTGGAAGTCGAACACAGGGGCCACATCCAGCTGTCCCAGTTGCAGACTCAGATCGGCCAGTGTCTGCTGGAGCATGGCGTTAGTGGCAGCGGATCGTTCCAGCGACTGGCCCTCCATCTCCACAGCCGTAATCAGTCGCTCGGACAAGGCGGGAAATCGCCGCTCCAGCAGGAGAGCCAGCGATCGGGACTCCAGCGGACGCAGCAACCGCAAGACGATCCGGCTCAGGAAGATCCAGGCAAAACCGACCACGCCCGCCAGCACCAGACCGCGCCGCACCCCGAGCGGCAACTCCAGCTTTCGCAAGGCGAAGTGAACCGCATCGGTGGCATAGAGCCCCCAAAACAGGAGGGCCAGGAACAATACCCCCCAAGCCAGCCCTTCCCAAAGCACGTACCGTCGAATTCGAGCCCGGAGTTCCCCCAGAACGCGAGTGAGATCCGCAGGCATTGGAGGAAGGTTCGTCGACATGGTCCTCAGCATTCGTTCGAGGTCATGGGGCCGGGCTATGCGAGCTTCAGCAACTTCCGCGTCAGCCACTCCACGGCGAGCAGTCCGACGAGCAGTCCCATCACCCAGCCTTTGTCCCAGGTTTCGTCGATCCGCTGATCGACCACGATCCGCTCTCCCTTGTTTGGGAGCAACTTAGGAATCTCACCCGACAGATTCTGGAACCCCTCGTTCGAATCGATCAGGGAAAAATACCGCCCCTCCGTAGCCTCTGCCAAAGAAGAGAGAGTCTTCACGTTCTGGGTGAGTTCCGCAAACTCCCGTTCCGGAAGACGGATCTGCAAATCTTCCCGCACCCGTTCCGTCAAACCGGGAACTTCCATCTCCAGCCGATACCGCCCCGGTTGATCGGCCCGAAACTCGCCCGTGTACTCCGCTGGTCGAAATCGGTCCTGCTGCAGAACCAGCCCCGGCGTCAGTGGGCGGCCCTGAGCATCGTAGATATCCACCGGGAAACTCCCCGACACAAGGGGTTGGAACTGCTCATTGAGTACGCGAACCCGCACGGGAATCGTCTGACCAAGATCAAACTCGCGGCTATCCAGCACAAACATGCCACGCTGCAGCCCCCGCTTCGAACGGCCCTCCGCGAGCTTGCGAACCAATTTGATCCAAAATCGATCGTATGCCTCTTCTGACAGAGCCCGCAGTCGCCAGAACTCGGGACTGCCCAGAAAGAAGCTGTTACCTTGACCGAACCGCTGCCCGGCGATCAGGGGAGGCGGTCCATCAATCCCGCGAGCCAGCGGGTCGGTGAACTCGGCATAGACCGTCACCCCGCCCCGGCGTCCCCGCGTCGCCTGGGTTCGATAGAAGCCACCAAACCGGGACCAGATGGACTCCGCGACCCCGTCATCATCCAGTTTCAGAAACTCGGCAGCCTGCCCTTCCTGGGTCAGTGCCACGGGAAAATCCTGCTTGGCAGAATCCCGAACTGTACTGGACACCGTAGCGTCATCGATCAGTACCGGACACAGCGTTCGCACCCGGGCCATGGCTTCGTCTTCTCTCGCGAGTTCGAAAGTGTGTACATCTCCGGCGATGAAGACAATCCCGCCCCCCTCTCCGGAGACCCAATCATCCAGCCACTGTTGCTGCTCGGGCGTGACTTGTTTCCAATCGACATCGAAAGCCAGCACCGCGTCATAGGAGAACAGGTCTTCCCGCTTCTCGGGAAACTTAAACAGCAGATTGTCAGATTCCTGGCTGATTCCTACGCGCCCGGTCTGCAACCACACATCCACGTCAATCGACTTGTGTCGATAGAGCAGATTTTTGGCGAAGATGTAATCCCGCATGGGACCACCGGCAATCACCAGGACCCGCGTGGGGCGGTCAAAGACATTCACCGTACAGGCATCCGTGTTGTTGTCGTTCCGGCTCTCCAGAAGATCCGCCGGCCCCTGCACGCGGAAGGTGTATTCGAAGGCTCCCGCTTCCGTCATGGTGCGGGAAAAGGGAACCTCTTGCGCCCCAGCTCCGTCGACCAGCAGAATTGTCTGGGACTCAACCACCATGGGTGATGCGTCCTGGGCTCCCTTCTGGAGCAGGTCGACCGTGACGTTCTGGTTAATCGCGCCGCGTCCCTGAATCCAGGCGATCAGCTCAAAGGCATCCCCCTTCGCCACATCCGTGGGGGCTACCACCTTGGCAATCGCCAGGTCGATCGGGGCCAGCGTCCCTCCCGTCCCCACGGTAATCAGCTTAACACCGGACTGTTTGGCCCGGGCGACGGCAGTATCAGGGCTTCGCCCCACGTTGGACGCCCCGTCGGAGAATACCACCACACCGGAAAGCGTGTGGCCCCGCTGCCCAGCCAGCAACTTGTCCAGGGCATCCCCCAGAGCGGTCGCATTATTGACCGGTCGCAACCATTCCTCCCACGCGGGAGTTGCTTCGGGCACCTCAGGCGTGTTCGCATCGCGCGCCCCATTCCAAGGGAAGCGGGTCACTGGCCCGCGCAGATCGCTATCGAATGTCAGCACATCGACGGCATGGTCCTTCCGCAAGGTCGCGACCAGCGGCGAATTCTCCAGGAACTTCCGTACTACCTGAGCACGTTCCACGACAGCGGAACCAGGACGAACATCGTCCGCTGGCTGTCGCATGGAGATCGACGTGTCCACCAGAATGGCCACCTGCGACGGGCGATACGAATTCCGTTGCGTGCGAATGTGCGGATTGAGAGCCACGACAAACAGAGTCGCAATGGCTCCCAGTCGCAGCAGGAACAACCAGACCGTCCAGCCACGATGCATCTCCTGGGTATCGCGGCGGGCCATCAGGAGCGCCCACACCACGGTCAGGGAGAGAGCCGCCAGCATTACCCAGTCACCCGCCGTGTACGGCCAGTCCCACTCCAAAGAAGAAGAGACCGACGACACAGAGGTCGCGACATCCTGAGCCAGAAGAGAAGACCCGGGGACGATCAAATGTACTCATGTCCCATAAAGAGAGCTGGCCCCCGCGCCCGTCGCAGAAAGCGGCCCTTCGATTGTGGCAGATCATGCCGCATGGGGGAACGCTGAATCCTCATCAAACGAAGACGCACCCCAATTCCCCCGTCAGGCTCCAGCCCCCGGCGAGGCTACTCGTCGGATTTGGATTCGACCTGCTCGCCTTCCGGTGGATCGAGCTGGATCGGATCGCACTTTTCCCAGAAAGCGGCCTTCTCTTCGTCCGTAGGTTCCACAAGCGGGCGGACGACGCGAAATCCCACACTGAGCGCATCAGTGTGATACCAGATGCTCCGTGGAATTTGGGGATCCTGATCACTCCATTCTTCCGCGGAACGCATTCGGACAGCGCTCCGCAGTTGGGCCGGTTCGTGGTCCCACCCGCCCCCCCGCACGACACGGGGA
>QWPB01000179.1 GCA_003671275.1 Planctomycetota bacterium
ACTGATCCAAAGCCCGTTGTTCCAATCCAAGTAAGGAGCCGCGATGTTCTCGTGGACCACAACGCGACTTCACCGTCGCGTTCTGCCGGGGCTGATCCTCGGGATGATTCTCTCAGCAGCTGTGCAGGCCGATCCTCCGCAGAAAACTCCACAGGAGGTCAAGCACCAAGTGACCGGCCTGTTCTGCCCTGAACGGGTCGATGATCTGAAACTGGCCGCAACCAGACTCGAGGGGATCGAACTCGTCCGTGTCGACTATGAGACCGCCGAAGCTGTGTTTCGTTACGATCCAGTCCGGACTTTTCCCAATGCCCCTCCCGAGAAAATCATCGAGCAGCTCGACGAACGGATCAGAAATGCTTCGCGATCCACATTCGGCATCAAGCCGCTCTGTGCCACTCCCCGTGACCAGTTGACGTTGATCGAAATCCCCGTGGTGGGACTCGACTGCAAAGCCTGCTCACTGGCAGCCTATGAGTCGATCTTCAAACTTCCCGGTGTCGAGCAAGCCACCGCCAGCCTCAGAGACGGGCTGGTCACAGCCCGAGTCCACGCAACCCAGACTGACCAAAAAACACTGGAGCAGGCCCTGACCCAACGGGGAGTGACTCTCCGAAACCCACCCGCCCCCTCCCCGTGACCGATTCCAATTCGTGAGGCTGTCGCGGTGTGCGTCGTGTCGGTATTGAAAATCCCCGCCAGCGGCGGCAGAATCTCGCAAACGACCGCCTGGGTAGGCGGCTCTCGGCATCCTCGGAGTTCTGCACCACCATGGCTTTGAACGTCAAATCTGTCGCATCCGCTGCCCTCTCCGCTCACAAGGGCGTTTTGCGTCTGGCTCCGACGTGGGTGCCGCGATCGTTTCTCCAGCCTGGTCGGCGGCTGAAGCTCCATCCGGATGATTACTACGCGCTCGGCACCCACCGCGGCGGGATCGACGAGCGGTGGTTCGCCTCGACCACCGAGGCAGCCAACGACAACCGGGCTCCCGATGAAGGTCTGAGCTACGTCGTCGTCGGCAAGGACAAGTTCCTGCTGCGGGACGCCGTTGCCGAACTCGGAGCCGACATGGTCGGTGGGTACATCTGGAAGAAGTACAAGAAGTGGCCCGTCTACTCCAAGTTCTTCGACAACATGGGGCCGATTCCTCACCACATGCACCAGAACGCCAAGCAGGCGAAGCTGGTCGGCCAGGAAGGAAAGCCCGAGTCGTACTACTTCCCGCCCCAGCTGAACAACGTTGGCAACAACTTCCCGTACACGTTCATGGGTCTGGAGCCCGGGACAAAGAAAGAAGATGTCGTCCGCTGCCTCGACAACTGGAACAAGGGGGACAACGGCATCCTCGACCTGTCGAAGGCGTACCGCCTGAAGGTCGGCACCGGCTGGCTGATTCCTCCCTGCGTGCTGCACGCTCCCGGCTCGCTGCTGACCTATGAGCCGCAGTGGGGTTCGGATGTGTTCGGCATGTACCAGAGCCTGGTCGAAGGCCGAGCTGTGCCGCGTGCGCTGCTGACCAAGGACTTCCCCAAGGAAAAGCACGACAACAACAAGTACCTGGTCGATGCCCTCGACTGGGAAAAGAACGTTGATCCGGACTTCAAGGACAACAACTACCTCGAGCCGATCATCCACACCGGCAGCGCCAAAGAGGGCTACTACGACCGCTGGATCGTTTACGGCCGCATTGAGAAGGAACAGCTCTTCACCGCCAAGGAACTGACGATCAACCCGGGCGTGAAGGTCACGATCAAGGACGGCGGCGCCTACGGCTGGATCACCGTCCAGGGCGAAGGCCGCATTAACGGCATGAAGCTGCAGACCCCCGCCATGATCCGCTTCGGCGAGATGACCGAAGACGAAGTCTTCGTCACCGCCCCCGCAGCTGCGGAAGGTGTGACGTTCGAGAACACCGGCACCGAGCCGCTGGTTGGTCTGCGGTACTTCGGACCAGAAGCCCAGAAGGATGCCCCGAACGTCGGGGATCACAAGAAGGGGAAGAAGTAGTTTCTCGCAAGAGAAACCCAGCGAGCGGCAGACGTGAGTCTGCCGTGTAACGTAGGACGGGCACATTTGCCCGTCCTTTTTCTAGCGGGATACCCTATGCCAACACTCAATCTCACACCCGCAGAGATCGGCGAGCGTGGCTCGGCGATCTACCAAGAGCGATTGAAGTCACTCCTCGAACTCTCCCACCACGGGCAGTTCGTGGCAATCGATATCAACACTGGCGACTATGATCTGGGAACCGAAGCCCACGAAGCCAGTGACCAACTGAGGGCACGACACCCCGAGGCTCAGATCCTCGTGGAGCGGATCGGCTACCCGGCAGTCTTCCATGTTCGCCGCGTCGGAACGTTTCAATGATGACCGGGTGGATCGACGCGGACTGTCAGGCGATCGTCCCACTGGCGGTGAAGCACCGCGGCTCATTCGCCCCCGACGCATCGATCGAGTTTCTGATCGACACAGGTTTCACTGGCTACCTGTCGATTCCATCTGCGTGGGTCGACCGCTTTGGACTGAGCGTGATCGACATCCAACGTGGCATCACAGCTGACGGTCGAGCTGTCTACTTCGAAACCGTCGACGTGACCATCCTGTGGCACGATGAACCACGCGTCATCCGAGCACAAGTGCTGGAAGAACCCCTGATCGGCACTCGGCTGCTTCGATCCAACCAGGCCACGATCCGCTGGGAATCGGGGAGTACGTTTGAGATTCACCGGTGAGTCGCCCCTTGATGTGCCGTGTGATGATCTGCATCTCAATGCCCAGCAGACCGTCAACTTCATCCACGCCGGACGACGCGAACACGAGTAACACCCATCGGGTGATGCTGTCATCGTTATCCTGTGAGAAGTATTTCACAGATGTCGATTGGATGGAGACGTGAAGTGGACCCCGTTTTTTGGACCACGGGGCGGCATTGCTTAGATGGTCGGCGAGGTCGGTTTCAGAGAGCGGTCTGGAAGGCTTCCCAGGGGGTCTGGTTGCCCAGGCTCTGGTGGGGACGTTCGTGGGTGTAGTAGTGGAAATACGCCTTCAACCCTTCATAGCAATCGGCTCCGTTCTCGTACGACTTGAGGTAGATCTCCTCGTACTTCACCGATCGCCACAACCGCTCGATCATCACGTTGTCGATCGCGCGGCCTTTGCCATCCATGCTGATTTGAATCGACTCCTCCAGCAGCCGACCCGTGAACTCCTGGCTCGTGAACTGCGAACCCTGATCGGTGTTGAAGATCTCCGGACGGCCCTGACTCAAGGCTTCTTCGAGAGCCTCGATGCAGAACTCCACATCCATGGCGGGCGTGGCCTGGTTGAATCGTAACCTGCAGGGTGGCGGGCGTGGCGGGGTGGCCCAGACATCGCTTTGGATGTCTGGGTGACGAAGGAACAGGAGGGTTGTCAGACCAGCGTCTCCCCTTAGCCTCGTATTGCTGTACAATTTTGAACGGGGCGGGCGTGGCCCGGTTGAACTGCTAACTGTTGGGTGCCACGGCTCTGTGAGCCGTGTCGCGTAAAGCTGGACTATCCCTTTCGGAAAGGCACTGTTCACAGGGCAGTGAAACGCGACGATTGCGGGAGGAATGATCGCGGAGCGTGAGTCGGCACTCGTTCGGCACGGCTCGCAGAGCCGTGGCACCCGAAGCAGGATGTTGGCAGGCGTTGAGTATTCCATGATCCTCCGAAGGAGAGGTCACCATGTGAGATGAGTATCGCATGAAACGGCGGAGGGCGGGCGTGGCCCGGTTGAACGCCACCCTGCTGGGTGCCACGGCTCTGTGAGCCGTGTCGCGCTACGCTGGACTACCACTTTGGTAAAGGCACTGCTCACGGAGCAGTGGAGCGCAGCCGCTGTGGGAGGAATGGTCGCGGGGCGTGAGTCGGTTTTCGTTCGGCACGGCTCGCAGAGCCGTGGCACCCGCAGTAGGATGTTGGTTGACGCTGAGTATTCCTTGATCCTCTGAGGGAGAGGTCACCTTGCCAGATGAGTATCGTAAGAAACGTCGGGCGATTAACGACGTGGGGCATGCACATTTTCTTACGTTCTCCTGCTGGCGGCGTTGGCCGTTACTCAGCAAAGATCGTTCGCGGCAGTGGTTGGTTGATGCCATCGATCAAGTGCGGCGGGAGCAGGAGCTGGCGATCTGGGCGTATGTCATCATGCCCGAGCATGCGCATCTGCTCGTGAAGCCACTAAGACCGGACTATGAGATGCGGCGAATCCTGGCGGCGATCAAGGCCCCGGTCGCGCGACAGGCCAAAGCGTACCTGATCAAGGCGAAGGCCACCGATTGGCTTCAGCGGCTGACCGCTCATCATGGAGAGCGAGAGGTTTTTCGATTCTGGCAACCCGGTGGCGGATATGACCAGAACTTATGGAACGAACGTCCAGTTCTAGAAGTGATTGCCTACATCCACGCCAATCCGGTGAGACGCGGTTTGGTGGAACGTCCGACGGATTGGATGTGGAGCAGTGCGAGAGATCACGCAAGACTGGGGCAGGGACCGCTGATGATTGATCCCGTGGACTTGAGGTAAGCAGTCGGGCTCTGGGGGGTGGTTCGTCGGGTGCCACAGCTCTGTGAGCCGTGTCGCGTTACGCTGGACTATCATCTGGGAAAGGGCATTGGTGGCAGAGCAGCTGTACCTGACGGTTGTGGGGCGTGAGTCGGTTCTCGTTCGGCACGGCTCACAGAGCCGTGGCACCCGAAGCACAAGTCGCTACGGTCCGAGATTTGGCGGGGTGGCATTGTCACGGAGTGGGTGCCATGGCCACAGCTTTGGGTGGCCATGTCTTCGGATCATCGGACTCTCGGGGTGCCTGAGCATGGATCGCCGAGGCACAGCACAAGCATGGCGACTCAAAGCCGTCGCCATGGCACCCAACACAAGCCCCTGCCACCGCGGATGCGGCTCGGCAGGAGCCACGCCCTCCCGACGCTGTGGTTTCACCAACGGGCTCGCCGTGCCGGCGGGGCCCGGTTGAACGTTGACCCGACGGATGCCTTTCCGTTGAATGTCCCCCTCGGGATGTGAATACTGTGCAGACATTGTTTCCGCCGGCACACTCGTGCCTCAGGCAACCGCCCCAGGGACCCGGCGGGTCAGCGACTCGTCGTCACCATCAGGAAGCGAAGTCATGAGCAAGCCGTTGACATTCCAGGCAGACCGCCAGTCCAGCCAATACGTCACCGTATTCGATGGCGAAACGCTGTTTCTGCTGGAGGACGTTCCGAACTCGGTGGCGAAAACGGTGCTGGGTGCCATTCAGATGGGCCAGGCCGTGGCTGCGGCTCTGGGTGAGAAGGCGATCTCGATTCCGGTTTCCGAGATCACTCGTGTCCGCACGGCAGAGCACGACGACTTTGTTCAGGTCCGATACACCAAAGCCGGAGCTGAGAAACACTACGTCGTTGCCATGCCGGGGCATGACGAACAGCTGGCACTCGTGAGAGCAATCGGTGCGAAGCTCCCCAATGCCCAGGAAGTTCGCGGTCCGATTCCGGTGATCCAAGCGCTCATCGGTCCGGGATGCGCATCCCTGGGCGTGGTCGGAGTGACGTTTGTCTTTCTGATGCTCGCGAAAGATGTCGCAGCTGGAGTCGAGATCGACACCTCAGGTCGTCGCGGTGGGATGAAGCTTTTGATCGCCAATGTGCTGGACAAGATCGGCACAACGGGAGTGATCGGAATCGGAGCGCTGGCTCTGGCGGGGGCATTATTCTGGGGCTACAAGCGAGCCAAGTCGCCGCCTCAGCTCACGACGTGGGAACGACCTGCATAAGAGCGTCCCAAGACTGACATCTACGGCCGGGGTAGCTTCACGCCCCAATCTCCCTCCACGTTCGGTAATATGCAGCGTCTTCCGAGTTTTGGTTCGCGTTTTTTCCATGGTTCAGCGTATCTTGGGGGAACATGAAGCATCGCCGACTACTGCTGATTGCCTTGAGCCTGTTGGCCTCCGCCGGGGGGTACGGGTGGTGGCAGAGTCGGCTGACCGCCGAAGAACAGTTGCTCGTCGGACGTTGGATCTGCCACAACTCCTATGAGGACGGAACATCGTGTGTGCGTACATGGGACGTTGCTCCCGATCGCATCGTCACGTTTCATAACCATTATCACTACGTGGCAACCAGTGAGAGAGCTGCTCGCGAAGAGGTCCAGGAAGGGACCATGTTCTGGAGTTATCGTGGCGGTCGGCTGATCGTCATTCCGGAGCATCCACCGCTCAAGAAGCTGCGGGTTCTCTCCTGGATGACGAAGCGGCGAATCCAGAATCTGTGGCACGAAAGAAAAGAACTCATCATGGACCTGGAAGGCTCGAATGGCCGCCTGTCTCGAATGAACTCAAAATCATTCACCGTCCACTGGTGGAACCCGGATAAGAAGGCCGAGAGCGATCCGGTTACCTACATCGCCATACCAACGCCCGGCGACCCCGGTTGATAGTTGGCTGATCGCATCCCACTGCTCTTTGAACTGATTCGATGACCCGGTACGTTACCTGTATACGGCTCGCAGAGTCGTGATCCCAGAAACCGAACCACGTTTCTTGCGGGCCAACTTGCCATGAGTTCTACTCAGATCCTCTGCCCGAAATGCCGCCAGCTGCTTCACAAATCCGTAGACCTGGAAATGCGAGGCGAAATCAAAAAGGCGGGCGGTTACACGATTCACTTGGGCGATCCACAAGAGACGATCAGTTGTCCCAGCTGCGGCTTTCCGATACCGGTCGAGGAGATCATTGATGGCAAGCATGACCTGCCACAGGGGGGCTGCGTCGAGACCATCATTGTGGTGGTGATCATGATCGCGCTGTTTGGGATCATCATCAAGTTTTCCACCTGATCGGGGCGGACTACCCCCGAGCCATCGTCCTGGGCGTGTCCGTCGCGGACACCAGCAATGCCGCTGATCTCTCATTCTTCCCGGTCATTGAGAACTCCTTGAACCCCACATAGGCTGCGTATGGCAAGGGGGAAAATCTCCTCAGTCACCGACTATTGAAAAGCCCATTCTTACCCCGGCTGAACCGGATTTCGTCGTGGAAGGCCCTCTTGGCAGCGGGTATACTGGCTTCCATAAGCGACCGCCAAGGGCATTCGCCCGCCTGTGTTCCAGGGACGGTCATAGGCCCCTCACAGGGGGCATAACCTCACCTTGTCAGTGAAGATTCGACGGGGTGTATCACTCATGGGGAGTGCCAGTTTCATGGGGACTCAAATACTCGTTGTCGACGATTCAGAAATTGAGCAACGCGTCGTCGGACGGCTGTTACAAAATGGAATTTCTGATGTAACGGTTACCTATGCCAGCGACGGGCAACAGGCTCTCGATGCGATTGCCGAGACCATGCCCGACATGATCTTAACGGATCTGCGAATGCCGGTGATGACCGGGCTGGAACTGGTCGAGAACATCAAGACACGCGGATATCCCGTACCAGTCATCTTGATGACCAGCTATGGCAACGAACAGATCGCCGTTCAAGCCCTGGAAGTCGGGGCGGCCAGTTACGTTCCCAAACTGGCCCTCGAACAGATTCTGATTACAACCATCGAAAGTGTTCTGGCACTGTCTCGCGTCCAGATGAATCGACAGCGGGCGCTCAGCCTGATCGATTCCATGGAATCGAAATTCGTGCTTCAGAACGACACGTCGCTGATCTCTCCCATGATTGCCTACCTGCAAGAACAAATCGGGACGATGCAGCTATTGAATGGCTCTCAGATGACTCGAGTCGGTGTTGCCGTTTACGAATCACTCACGAATGCGATCTATCACGGGAATCTGGAATTGGACTCCGAATTGCGTCAGGGAGATGAATCGGTCTTTTTTCGAATGGCCGATGAACGACGCCTGGAGCCACACTTCGCGGAGCGGCGGGTGCATCTGACAGCCACGCTGTCGGTCAACGAGCTGCGGTTTGTCATCCGAGACGATGGTCCCGGATTCAAACCTGCGGAGGTGAAGGATCCTCGGGACGAGATCAACGTGGATCGCCTCGGAGGCCGCGGGTTACTGTTAATCCATACCTTCATGGATCAGGTCAGCCACAACCCCAAAGGGAACGAAATCACCATGGTCAAGCGAGTGCCCCCCAGACGCAACGAACCGTGACGACGCCCTCCGGGACGGTCGTCTTATTCGTCAGCGTCATCGGAATTAGAGAGGCCCCCTGTCGTGAATACGATTTTTTCCCCGGCAGTGAGGCTCTTAAATCTCTTGAGTTATCCGCGTAAATTTGGGGTAATCGGGTTATTGTTTGCGTTACCACTGGGCTTGGTGTCGTTTTTCTGGGTCCGCGAACTCAACCATCAGATCGCCTTCTCGGCCAAGGAACAGAGGGGGAACGAATACCTTCGCCCCGTCCAGCAATTGGCGTCGGACCTTCAGGAACACCGGGGACTGATGGGGGGGCGTCCCCGTCAGTCGGGCCATCTGGAAGTCATTAGACAGGTGGAAGAACGGCTGCGGCGCGACATCCAGGACATCGATGCCGTGGACGAGAAACTGGGATCGATGTTGCAGACCACCCCGCAGTGGAAGGCGATCAAAGCCAAAGCCCAGGCTTTGCCGGGGCTCGCTCGCACTGCGGACTCCACCAAATCGGTCCAGCTCCACACCGAGTTGATTGCCGACATGCTCGGCCTGATTCACCAGACGGGGGATCAATCCAATTTGATTCTCGATCCCGACCTGGACACCTACTACCTGATGAATTTGGTGGTAAACGAGATCCCCGAACTGACGGAACGGATCGGGCAAGCTCGTGGTCTCGTCCGAGAATTGGCGGTCCCTGAAGCGAACCTCGAAAGCCAGCGGATTCACCTCCAAAACCTGACCAGCGCGATTGGATCTCTTCAGGAAACAGTGCGGCGGCACTGCAACGTGGCATTGCGAGAAACACACGATTCCCACTGGCGTGAGAACGTGGAGTTGATGATGCACCGCAGTGATGGGGCGACGACTCGATTCCTGGTGATGGTCGCCGCGATCGCTGATCGCGAGCCCTCGTCCCGAGTGTCAGCCGATGCGATGTGGCTTCAGGGAAGCAACGCACTTCAGGAACAACACCAGTTCTATGCAGCGACATCCGCCGCCCTCGATCGCCTGCTACAAGCGCGCGTGCAGCACCTGACGAATCGGCGCTGGTTCGTCGTGGCCATCACCTTGTCCTGTTCGCTGCTGGTGGTCTACCTGTTTATCGCGTTCTACCTGTCAGTGATGCGTACGGTCGCCCAATTGGATGCGGCGTCAGTCCGGTTACTCAGCGACCAGTCAGTGGATCCGAAGATCGAGGTGGATACGCAGGATGAACTGGGGCAAATTACACGGTCCTTCGGAGCCCTGGCCACTCGGCTCAAGCTGGAAAGCCAGGCACTACGGAACAACGAGCGGCAATTGCGCCATGCCATGGAACTCGCGGGAGCAGCCAGCAAAGCCAAGAGTGAGTTCCTGGCTAATATGAGCCATGAAATCCGCACGCCCATGAACGGTATCATCGGCATGACCGAGCTGGCGCTCGACACGCCGCTGACAGTGGAACAGCGAGAATACCTGGACACCGTGAGATTTTCCGCCGACGCCCTGCTGCGGATCATCAACGACATCCTGGATTTTTCCAAGATCGAGGCAGGCCGACTGGAACTCGATCCCCATCCGTTCCGACTGCGCGAGTCGCTGGGTGACACGATGAAATCGCTCGCCGTGCGAGCCCACGAAAAACAATTGGAACTGCTCTGGCACACGCTGCCCGATGTCCCGGATCGACTAATCGGGGATGTGGGACGGATTCGGCAGATCCTGGTCAATCTCACGGGTAACGCGATCAAGTTCACCGAACGTGGCGAAGTTGAGGTGCGGGTTGAGTTGGTGACCCGCACCGAAACCCATTCGCAGCTGCGATTCTCTGTACGTGACACAGGCATCGGCATCTCCCCGGAAAAGCAGTCAGCGGTCTTCGAGGCCTTCGTGCAGGCGGACGCGTCCACTTCCCGCTCGTATGGCGGGACAGGACTGGGTTTGTCCATTTCACGACAGCTCGTCCGCATGATGGGTGGAGAACTGAAGCTGAACAGTCTCGATGGCGAGGGGAGCACCTTTTACTTCGAAATCGACCTGCCACTATCCCCCGCCGACACGGACCCCGATGCGGCCGATGCGGGGGAAGCCGGCGATCTCACGGGCGTACGCGTACTGGTGGTCGATGATAATCAAACGAATCGCCGCATCCTGGAAGAGGTACTCAAGCACTGGAATATGATCCCGACCTTGGCCGGGAGCGGACCTGCGGCTCTCGATGTCATGCGGCGAATGAACCAACAGGGCTCGCCATTCGAGTTGGTGTTGACCGATTGCCACATGCCGGAAATGGATGGCTTCATGTTTGCAGAAGCACTGAAGAAATCTCCAGAATTGTCGAGCTGCACGATCATGATGCTGACTTCGGCGGATCGGCAGGGAGCGTACGAACGCTGTCATCAGATTGGCATCGAAGCCACACTGTTGAAGCCGGTCAAACAGTCCGAGTTGCGGCGTTCCATTGTTGCGATTCTCAGTCGCACTGTCCGTCCCGTGCGTTCCTCCTCAGCAACCATCGTTCCCAGCTCCCGACGACTGCGAATCCTGTTGGCCGAAGACAATCCGGTCAATCAGCTCCTGGCCGCCCGCGTGCTGCACAAACTTGGCCACGAGACACAGACCGTGGAGAACGGACAACTCGCACTCGACGCCTTGCGTGAGAACGAGTTCGATGTCGTCCTGATGGACATTCAAATGCCTGTGCTGGATGGTTTCCAAGCCACAACGGCGATTCGCGAACAGGAGCAATCTTCCGGACGCCATCAGCTGATCGTGGCCATGACCGCGCATGCCATGACCGGCGACCGCGAGCGTTGCCTGGCAGCCGGGCTGGACGACTACGTGGCCAAACCGATCAGTATCACCCTGCTTTCGGAAGCACTCTCACGCATCTCCGATCAATTACCGCCCACCGCGGACGGGCCTCCGCCGAGCGTAGCCACATCTCCGGGACCAGCGCACGCTGACCTGGCATTCGATTACGCCACTGCTCTGAAAAAAGTGGATGGCGATCAAGACTTCCTGAACGAGTTGATGAACATCTTTCACCGGACCACTCCCGCACTGAGGGCTACGCTGAAAGCCGCCGTGGAGCAGCACGACACACATACAGCGAGCGAAGTCGCTCACTCGCTCAAAGGGGCCATCGCCAACTTCTGTGCTCAACCGGCCTACGCCGCAGCACTGGCCCTGGAGCAGACATGCCGAAGCAACCAACTCGATGCGTTGCCCTCGGCCCATCATACGCTGGTTCATGAATTGGATCGTCTGTTCGACGCATTCCGGAAACACCAGGCATAAGCCCTGTCGGTCCGCGAAGTGCCCGACAACCATCGCCGTAGTGCTTGCGAGATCGGCTGGACCACTTACGGGCACCCATGTTTTTTTGCCAGATTTAAAACGAGAGGCAGGCCAACTTATTCCAAGTCTCGTCCATATGGTTCTCCATGAACGCCCGGTATCGAGGCTGAGCCTGCCGTACGGCCAATATGAGTGACTCAGCTGAGGCGAGGGACGCAGTGACAGGTGAACGCCTTGTCGGGTAGCCGTTTCCAGCCCAGTCTTTCGAATCAGAACGCGGGCCCCATCAGTCAGAGGGTCCGCCCCGTCCGATATCGGCCCCCCTCGGGAATGGAGGAGGCAGTGGGGTTTGTACGAATCCATACCCCTCCGGATCGGGGTTCCCCGTTCTCGCGGCGACGAAGACTGCGATCGACACCTTGTCGGAAGGCGGTTCCGACGACCTGCACCATGGCTTCGGCCAGAACATGCGCCACGGGATGCTGGAATACGTTGAGCACGGCGTTTTCCGAATCCGTGCGTTCGAACTGTTGATAATTTTTGATCTCCGCCCACAGGGCATCGCGGGAAAGCACTCCCTGCTGGTACTGGTCCAGTCGTTGCCCAAGATCAAACGGATCATCAAATCGCGACCGCTCCTCGTTGAAGTTGGCCTGTTCAAAGCGACGTTCAATGAACTCCAAACCACGAACAGCCTCCAACGCCTGAACCGTCCGCTGAGTCGCCTGCTCCAACTCAGGACGCAGCCGCTCGATCTCGCGTGTCAGGTAGGCAAGACGGGAGACGATCTCGTCATCCCGTGCATCGGGTGTGCGAGCTGCCTGCTGCTCCAGAATCACGGTCTGGGTATCCGCCAGAAAGGACTGATAACGAACAAGAGCTTCCTGATAGAACCGGCACTGCTCCTGCCCCAGGACGGCCAGTTCCGATTGCGTCCCCACCACCAGTTGCCGCTGCGTCGTCAGATGGGTGAAGAGCTGTTGTGACGTGGCCTGTCGTTCGGCCAGTTCAGTCTGCAACTGTGTCAGCCCCACTTCCGTCGCAATCTGGTTTTGTGTCGCCTCGACCGCTGCCATGAGTTCATGAAAACGAGTCCGCCGACGGTCCAGTTCCGTCTGCATCAGCGTGGGAGTGTTCTTCAGGAACCGATACCCCTGAACCGCTCGGGAATACCCGATCAGATCCGCCACCCAGCGATCCATCCGCCGAATCCAGCCGCGTTCCGCATAGTGCGAGGACTGGAACCCGCGACGATAAAGGTACATGAACAACGCACTGCGTTCGTAAGCCGGCAGCTTTTCCGAAGCATCCGCCTGCACGTCAGTAACCCGTTGCTCATCCCGGTGCAACGCAGCTTCAGCTGCCACGGCATCACGGGATTGCTGAGGGAAACTAGGATGCGACTGAAGCTGGCGGGCGACTTCCGCCTCGAGTCCGGCCACGGAAGCGGCGTGTCCGGCGATTGCAACCTGCGTAGATTGAAACTGCTGCTGGAGTTGTTGTTCGACCTCGATCAACCGCGCGATCCGTCCCCGCAATTCAACGATCATGCGATCTTTACGTTCCGCGATCTGCAGCAGATCTCGCTGAATGCCACTTAACGTGGATTGAATCGTATCGCGTCCCAGATCCGGCAACGTCTGTCGAGCCAATTCAACCAGGGCAGCTCCGCGCTGGGAGACCAGTTGTTCAACATCGTGCTGACACGCCTGCTCCCGCTGCTCCGCCGCCTGGGCAACTTCTCGCAACTCGGTCATGGCCTGCTGGATCTGCTGAAACAGCTGTGATCCCGGTGTTGGCACGGCATCCCCCGATCAGCAGTCTACCGCTGACGCGCGGAGGAGCGTTTCACGACCAGTTTCCGGACCAGAAGAAACACCGCACACGCCACGACCGCCAGTGCCGCCACGGGAAGGAGATGAATCGGCTCAGCGGCATGCAGGGGACTGGTGGGATCGGTCTCCCCATGGCCGGGATGCGCCCACAGGGTGGTGGTGCAAAGCCCACAGATCCCCACTGCCAGAAGTCGTTCCAATCCTCGTGCCATGCTGTTCGCCTTCTTGAACCTCGTTGCCAGTGCAGCGTATCACAGAGCCCCTCGAAGTCCAAGATGGGGCCGGACGAGTTCCCGACAACACCTGTCGATTCACACTCGCAAACCTGACGGATACCGCACGAGACTATTGAGTTCCTGGAGTCCTGCAACAACCACCGAGTTCCGATAATTCCCAATGTGCCACCTGTATCGATCCTCTCGACACCGGAGGGCCATTGCGACGTGTGGCATTTCTGCCACATCTCGTTGTTTCTGGCAACATGCGGGTGGGGCTTTAGCCGCAGCCCCTGTTTCTTTCCTGCAACGTCGTGTTTTGCGAGCTAGGGTTGCACACACAGTGTTACTCAATCCTTGGAGGTTCTCGTGGTGCGGTATCTCGTCACTGGTGGTGCTGGTTTTATCGGTTCTCACATTGCCTCCCGACTGGTTGCCGAAGGGCACCGCGTGCGGGTGCTCGACAATTTGTGTACTGGCTCGCTGGCAAATCTGGCCCATTTGGGGGCTGCCGTCGAATTCCATCAAGGTGATCTGCGTGATCCCGCCGCAGTCGCTCGCGCGGTCGACGGCGTGGAGATTGTCTTTCATCAAGCCGCTCTAGCCTCGGTTCCCTTGAGCATTGAACGCCCCCTGGAAACACACGAAGCCTGTGTTACGGGCACCGTGAATCTGTTGGACGCCTGTCGAAAGGGCGGCGTCCAGCGGGTGGTCTACGCCGGGTCGAGCAGCGCTTACGGTGATTCGCCTGAAATGCCCAAACGCGAATCACATTTGCCGGAGGTTCTCTCCCCTTACGCCGCCGCCAAACTGGCCGGGGAGTACTACTGCCAGGCCTTCGCCGCCAGCTACGACCTGGAAGTGGTCCGGCTGCGCTACTTCAACGTCTTCGGCCCGCGTCAGGATCCGAAGAGCCCCTATTCGGCGGTGATCCCACTGTTTGCCAGCGCCCTGGTCGAAGGTCGAACACCCCGCATCTACGGAAGCGGTGAACAGTCGCGGGACTTTGTCTTCGTCGAGAACGTGGCCGAGGCAAATATCCTGGCCTCACGGGCTGCGGGCGTTTCCGGCAAGGTCTACAACGTGGCTTGCGGAGAAACGATCAGCGTTCTGGAACTTCTCCATCTGATTTGCCAGGAACTGGAAGTTTCCTTCTGCCCTGAGTTCATGCCGCCACGCGTCGGTGACGTGCTGCACTCCTGGGCTGACATCTCAGCCACACAGCGTGATCTGGGATATCAAGTCAAAGTCAGCCTGCGAGAGGGCCTGACCAAGAAGCTGGCCTACTACAAAGACGCCCTCAAGACTGTGCGATCTGCGAAACCGGACATGGCCTCCTGCTAGGCTTTGCCCTTGGGAACTGATGTTCGGATGCCTTTTCGGAAATGGACATTGGGAAGGCAGACCGGAATGTCTGTCCCACCGATCCGTGGCACGGGTATTCCTGCCTGTGTGAACGGAAGACAGACCCTGAATCGGCTTTGATGGAACCTTGGCGGAATCGTCCGCTGCCTCGCCTCCCGGATGTGGTGGCGTTTGCCGGAGACTAGTGACGTGACCCAACGATCCCAATTGCCCGTCGTGGCCCCGAGTATTGATTTCGCGCCCCTGGGCTTTCAAAAGTCCAACGATGGCCGCTCCATCGATATCGTGCGATTTGCCATGTCGATCTGGAAGTCGCTGGCGATTGGTCTGATGGCCGGTTGCGGGTTAGGCGTTCTGGCCTATCTCTACTCCGGTCCCACCTACGTCGCCGAGACACAGATCATGGTCTCGAAAAAGGCGAGCATCTCCGATCAGGAGGCTCGCCGTTACGGGGACCGTGGCGAGCATGTCCGCGTCATTGCAACGGACATCATCGCCCGGATCGCATACGAAAAATATGGCCTCAATCAAATCTCCAACTTCGCGGGTGCCTATGACCCGCTGAAGGCAGTCTGGGAAGATTTGCAGGTCAAACGCGTGGCTGGTCAGGAATCTTCATTCGACAATATTCTGTCTATCGCCTACCAGAGCAAAGACCCCAAGCTCGCCAAGCAGGTCGTCGAATCGATCGTGGCCGCTTATGGAGATTGGCTGGAAGCTCAGAAGGACAATAACGCTCGCGATCTGTACGAGACCAAACTGACTCAAAAAAATGCCCTCGACGAGGAACGCAAGGCTTTAGAAAAAGAATACAGCCAATGGCGGGCCGATGTGCCGTTCTACATCAACACCACTCCCGCCGTAACGGCCCAGGGCACCCCCCTCGCCCAGCAGAGCATCTATCAGGCGAAGCTGTCCGATGTCATCACTCGACAAAGTGCCAATGAGGCCCTGCTCCGATCCACTCGCAGCAAAATCGGAATTCTGAAGGAGATGATGGCCAATCCCGAAGAGCGGGAATCGATTCAGACCTACATCATGTCATCGCTGGCCGCATCCTCCAGCCCTGGCGGTGAAGGCGGCAGCGGAGCGGGACTGGTCAGCACTCCGACAGGAAAAGCGGAACTCGATCAGCAGTTGCTGGTCAACCGGATGCTTGAGCGGCGTCTGCTGCTGGTGCTGGGCGAGAACCACGCCGATGTCCGCAATGTCCGACGCCAGACGGAAACGATCCTAGACTTTTACTACCGCCAGGGCCTGACCCCGCCGAATCTGGGAACACCCGGCCAGACCGCCGCTCCCGGAACCGTCGCCATCAACGAAGGGCTGAGCCAGCAATATCTGAAGGTGTTGGAATCACGGGTGGAAGAACTGCAAGCCGACCAGATCGCCCTCAAATCCGCCTATGACGACGCCGAGAAGACTGCCCGCATGGCGTCCACCTATGAAGTGACAGACCAGCAATACAAAGACGATATTGCACGCATGAAAAAGGATCTCGATCTAGCGCTCAAACAACTGTCCGATCTGGATCAGAACAAGGCCCAGGAAGGTTACAAAATGTCACGCACAAACGATGTGCGTGTCGATCGTTCACTCAAGCAGACCATCAAGATCGTGGGCGCGTTCGGGGTCATGGGACTGCTGGCCGTGTTCGGCATGGCTTACTTCCGCGAATGGTACGACACCACCCTGAAGTCGATCGAAGAAGTGCGATCCATCGTGAAGGCTCCCCTCATGGGGGCGATCCCGCGATTCCGCCTGAGCGGAGCGCTGAAACGGGGCACCACATCGAATGGTTTGAGCCCGTCGCTGGTGTACTACCATCGTCCGGGTTCCCGCGAAGCGGAAGCGTTCCGCTCAATTCGCACGACGCTGTTCCACAGCACCAAAGAGTCGCAGGACAAACTCATTCAGATTACCAGCGCCGAACCAGGCGACGGCAAATCCACCACCGCAGCCAATCTGGCAATTGCCATCGCTCAGTCTGGAAAGCGAGTCCTGTTGATCGATGCCGATCTGCGCCGGCCGACCATGCACACGCTGTTTGGTCTGTCCCAGGATATCGGCCTGGCCGATGTTTTGCAGAACGAGATCCAGTGGGTGAATGCGGTTCGGTCAACCCGCCTGGAAAACCTCTCCGTATTGACAGCGGGACGCTGCCCTTCAAATCCAGCAGAGTTACTGTCGAGTTTACGTCTGGGAGAAACGCTTCGCGCGATCCGCGGCGATTACGACATCGTCATCATCGACACTCCACCCATTCTCGCTGTCAGCGACCCGGCCATTATTGCGCCGCTCGTGGATGGCCTGCTGCTGGTGGTACGCATGGGTAAGAACAAACGAGCCACAGCTCAACGGTCACGGGAACTGATCGATTCACATGGCATCCCTCTGTACGGCGTGGTCGCGAACGATATCGACTATACCGCGGATGGTGGCCAGGAGTTCTCCATGTATGACCGCTATTACAATGAGCAGACTCCGGAGCTGCCGTCCCCCTTGTCTCGCGAACTCCTCGTTGGCAGCCAAAAGTAAACCGCTCGTCGTGAGGGGATCCCGGTGGCCCCGGCGCGATCTGGTCAGCTGGCTGGTGAACCGGTGAAAGGATCGATACTGTGACGAACGTCCGGTCCGTCCCTTCGATCACCTCGCCATGCCCAGTGCTGAACAGTATCTGAAACCCGAAGTGATCCGCAGCGTTTCGCGGCTGGATCTGCGGGCTCGGTTTATCGTCGAAGGGTTCCTGACCGGGCTGCATACCAGCCCATTCCAGGGATTCAGTGTCGAATTCAGCGAGCACCGCCGCTACTCAGAAGGGGACGACCCCAAAGACATTGACTGGCTTGTCTATGCCAAAACCGACCGTTACTACGTCAAAAAATATCAGGCCGAAACTAACATCACCGGCTATCTGGTGATGGACCTGTCGGAGAGTATGGGCTTTACTCATCGCCAGGATCTGACCAAATTTGATTACTCCGTCTGCCTGGCAGCGGCTCTCGCATACCTGATGGTGCATCAGCAGGACCCCGTCGGGCTCATCACTTTCGACGAGCGAATCCGGGCCAGTCTTCCCGCCCGCAGCAAACGGACTCAGCTGGCCAACATCCTGGCCCTGCTGGCGAAAGCGAAGCCGACGGGCCCCACCGATGTGGCGAAAAACCTCCGACAAACCGCCAGCATGCTCAAGCACAAGAGCCTGATCATGCTCTTCTCGGACCTGCTGGTCGAACCGGAGCCCGTCTTGCAGGCCATCCGCCAACTGCGGTTTGGGGGCCATGACGTCATCATCTTTCACGTGCTGGATGAGTCCGAAGTCCACTTCCCCTACGATGGAATGCTGGATCTGCTGGAACCGGAATCCGGCCAGAACCTGATCGTTGATGCCCAGGCCATCAAGGCGGACTATCTGCAGGCGATTCAGGCCCTGCGGGCGACTTACAAATCAGAATGTCGCGGAATGGGCGCGGATTTCGTGGAGTTGGACACGAGCATGCGGTTCGATCATGCCCTCGTAAAATACTTGTCCGGGCGAAAAGCCCGATTCTAATTCCACTTGGCCAGACGTGACTCCGCAGCGGTGATCGCCCGTTGCATGAACTCTTTTTCCGGGCCACTCACCCCGGGCAGGCACTCCCGCAACAGATCGATCGCCAGCCCCGGACGCCCCGCTTCCGCCGCGGTAATTCCCAGGTCACGACGGGCCTCCACCGAGCTGGGATTCAGTAGAGCCAGACGGTACTGCACGGGCCACAGACGATCCCACATCTCCTGCTGCACGTACAGATTCTTCAGATTCATCAGCATCCGCTCAATCACCATGCGGGGCGAGGCCGGACGAAGGGTCGGACCAATCATGTTCCGCTCCAACTGAGTCCGCTCCTGAATCCAGCGGTAACATTCCTCTTCCGTCAGGATTCGTCCAGAATTGAACGGATCGACAAACAGTGAGGTTTGGTCACTCACCAGCCGACAGATTACATGCTGCGGTGCGGGGGCAATCGTGAGCGGAATTCCCAGCCGTTCAGCCACAGCACAGTACAAAATCGAGAGCGTGATCGGCAGCCCCTGACGCGATTCGATCACGCAGGGCAAGAGGCTGCTCTCCGCGGCCTCGAAACATTCGCTGGTCCCATGGAGCCCATAACGATTCGCCAAACTGTCCGCGAGCCGTTCCAAGGCGATCCGGTCCGTAGCCGCCGAGGCGACTCCCGCCGTCAGTTCATCAGCACAATTCTGAATCCAGTCGAGCGTCGGCTGAAAGTCGAGATCCGATTCGAAATCGCGAGCCAGTTCCAAGGCCGCCCGAGTGACATCCACATCCCGACGACCAACCAGGAGTTTTTGAAACTCCGAATCGCGGGAAAACAATGAATCATCGAGTGCCTTCATGCCGTCTCATCAGTGCTGCCAGGCCCTCAACCAATGGGGATCCTCCCCTGCCTATAATTCAGCCATAGCTGAACTCCCAGGACAGGACCAAGCCCCGGTCACAGGAAGGGGTGTACCCCAACTCCATGGACAGGGTCAACGCAGCTCCGCCCCCCTGACTGGCAATCGGTGAAACTCGCCGGACGGAAATTTGGCGTTCCCCGGGATCTTCAGTCGATTAGATCGCGCAGATAAAAATGATGCTTGCCGAGCTTGCCCCCATAATTCCCGGCAGTCACCTGCCGCAGCCCCGGAACGGCACACGCCGCATGCAACCCCTGCCGGAGCGCTGTCTTTACCAGTTCAAAGTTCTCTCCATCAACGACCAGTTCGTAAACCGCATTGGTCCCCGCAGGCAGTTCGGTTTTCACCAACGGCGTCAGCGTGGCGCAAAATGCGTCATTGGTGCTGGCTTTGAGCTTTTTGTATTGCGAGCCAACCTTGCTCCCCGAACGCACGATCCCGCCGGGGAACGGAAGTATCACCCCCGGAACAGCACTGATCGCGTCACTGGCCGCTTCAGCGGCCGCCAGCGCTGCAGCCTGGTTCTCACCACAGAGCAGCAGGTTCCCCCCGGCAACCCCGCTGAAGGTTCCGAACTTGTCGTCGCAGACAAACTCCCCATCCATACAGGGAATCCGCCACATCCGTTGATCGCCGAGTTTCTTCGACGACTGAAAACCATCCCCAAAGAAACGCAGGTTCCCCCCCACTGCGATCCGCTTTTCACGCGGACAACCCAGCACACCATTAAAGCAAGCTGTCGTCGGACAGGTCAGAATGGTCTGCCCGATGCGGTTCGAAACCGCCTGCGACAGCGCATCACGACTGAAGGCGAATGCCAGAATGGTGGCCCCGGGACGACCATCGGGAGTCGCCTCCGGAGGCAGAATCCGTTCAATCGACGCTTCGACATCGCAACCAATCACGCTGGTCGCGTTACCGCAGAATTCGTTGGCAGCGACGATTGCCCAGCGTTCCGAGACAGCGGTCACGATCAATCGTGTCCCCGACATCCCAAATGCTTCCGCAAAGGTATCAACGATATCCACCCCTCGCAGTTGCATCGTACGTCTCGCTGAACCACCCGTTTCCGATGCGAAGCCAGCCTCCGCATTCTCAATGGAGGTTAAACCGCCTTGAGGGGAACAGCAAGCGGCGACCAGCATTGGCTCTCCTAGGGATGCCTGGATACGCATCGATAAAGTCAGATCGACTCGGTGCATCTTCACAGCCATCACTGCGAAGCAATCTCTAAGCCAGCCGTACCCGCGCGACGCGTTTCGCCGATTCCCGCACCAGGACATGATCCAACCGTGCGGGGAACATGCTTTGGGCATTCTGCGCCGCTGCGGCGATTCCCCAACAGACAGCCTCGGGACAACTCAGCCCTTCCTCCAGTCCCGCCACCAGCCCCGCCGCCAGACAATCGCCGCAACCGATCGGGTTGACAACCCGAATCGTCTCGGGCGTGAACCGCCACCACTCGCGAGCCGATGCCAACCACACAGCCCCAGGACCATCGGTGACCAGGACCCACTCGGCCCCGCGTTCGATCAGTTCCAGCATCGCTGACCGCAATGCCGCGTCATCGGGAAGCGGTCGCCCCACAGTTGCGGCCAACTCTTCGCGATTGGGCTTCACGAGAAAGGGGCGGCAAGCCAGCCCGGCCCAAAGTTCAGCTCCGCGGGCATCAAGTATTACATGCCCCGGGCAGTTTGCCATCAATTCGTCATACACGGTCGATGCTGCGGGACGTCCCCCGATAAGCGGCAAAGAACCACTGAGGATCACCCACTCTGCCCGAGCCGACTCCTCAATGAATGCCGCTCGAAATGCCTCCCACGACGATGCATCGATCGGTGAGGCATTCTCGACCAGTTCCGTAATCTGACCCGTCGCAGATTCAATCAGCGTGGTACAGGTCCGCGTTATCGCCCGGTCTTCCACCCACCGGGCGGGCACTCCAACATTCTGGAATTCCGACTGAATCCGCTGCCCCGTCGTCCCCCCAATCACCGACAACGTGATCGAGTTGGCCCGAAGCATGGTCAGGGCCAGCCCGACATTCAGCACCTTGCCCGAGGCGCATTCATACGACTCACGAGCCCGGTTGACCTCGCCGGTCGCCAGTCGATCCAACACCAGTATCCGCTGCCAGGCGGGAGACAATCCTGCGGCCAGAATCACCAGCATTCCTCCAGAATTTCCAACAACTCCGTATCCGACAGAACACGCGGGTTACCACTCATGCTATTCCCCCGGGACGCCGGAACCAGCGCGGACAATTGCTCCCGACGAACCCCCAGCTCTCGCAACTGAGCGGGCACACCGAGTTCTCTCCCCAGTGCGGTTACAGACTCGATCGTGAACTGGGCGGCAGCGGCGGGAGTGCTCCAAGCACGTGTCGCAAAGATCCCGGCAAGATCGGCCAACTGAGGTTCGCAGCACGCTTGATTCACTCGCAACGCCACGGGCAGGAGCATCGCACACGCCAGTCCATGCGGCACATCACAAAGAACACCCAACGCCGCCGCAACCCCATGAGCAAATCCCAACCCCGCATTCGCCAGTGTCACTCCCGACAGAAACGCAGCATGGGCCAGCGCCTCGCGAGCAGGCCGGGAGTCTGGCTGCCGAACCGCCGTCTGAATCCACGGAATCGCCGTCCGCAGCCCCTCCATGGACAAGGCCCGTGTGATCACGGTCGACCGGGGAGTAACCAGGCTCTCGATCAGCTGAGTAATCGCGTCCATCCCTGACCAGGCGGTCACCGCCACGGGACAGGAGACCATCAGTTCGGGATCGATCAGGGCCACTGCCGGGATCATCCGATCATCCCGCAAGCTCTTCTTAAATTTCTGTTCCCGGGAAGAGATGACCGCGTTTTTCGTGGCTTCACTTCCAGTCCCGGCGGTTGTGGGGATCGCCACCATGGGCAAGGGATCATTCACGAGCTTCTGCCCGGTCCCGACCCCTTCGAGATAATCCTGTACGGACCGGCCTTCGGCATTGGGAGCCAGCGCCGCGAGGGCCTTGCCCAAATCGATCCCCGCTCCACCACCGATGGCCACCACCAGGTCACCGGTCCTCACCCCGCCTCGCGATTCCAGCAGGCGGATCATCTGATCCACGTCGGCAACTTCCGGTTCTCGCGAAATGGTCCCCAGGAACTCAGAGGTCACGCCGTGGGCCTGCATCTGGGATCGCAACTGATCCATGATGCCGTTGGCGACCAGGGTCCGCGATCCCGACACAACCCAGGCCCGCCGCCCCAGTGCCGCCGCCCGCTGCCCGATTTCTTTGCGCCGGCCCCACCCAAACACCACCTGCCGGGGAATCAACAGGTCATATCTCAAGATCACACCTCGGACACCCATCATGAACCGGGCCCCGTCTCTCCAAGAGAGAGCCCCCTACCGATCACGTTGTATGCCAAGCCTCGGCGAAAGACGAGCGAGGCCAGTCACTCCCTGGGGTGACACACCAGTGCACACGAGCGGGCATCGCCACTCGCGTTGCATTCGACGGATGATTAGACTCGGTCTGGAGCCCATCGACGAGGAGTGTCTGCCATGGCCTTGTATGAGATTGAAACCAACGGCCACATCATGATCGGCTGGGCCGATTCCACCGAGGCCGCCCGAACCCTCGCCGGAGAGCTGTACCCGGAAGATGTCATTGTGCGGATCAGCAAGCGTCCCCGTGACCTGTGGGTCATTTCCAAGCGGCTGCTGGGTCTGGAGATTCAGGGGACTGATCCGTGTGATGTCGCCCGCGAGTGCCTGAACCGGGCCAAAGGGGACAAGGTCCGGGCCATCGAGCTGTACACGCAAGCCACCGGAGTCGACACGGGCGAAGCCCAGAAAGCCATCGAAACGAACATGTCTCTGGGTTGGTAGCATTTCCGCAGGCTCCGCTCCCCATCCGCCATCCTTCCGGGAACGATCGTGCCCAACGCTGACGAGCCCTCCCCCCTCTGCGTGCCTGCTGTCCGAACAACGGGAGTCGGGAAGTTGTTGGCGGTGGGGGGATTGGCTGCTCTGTTCTTCGGGATCGGACTAATCCGGGCTCCGATTCCGGGGGTCAATGAATCACACTATCTCGGTAAGGCCCGCCACTTCTGGCAACCGGACTGGTGCGCCGGCGATCTGTTCCTGGAGTCCGCCAATCCCCATGCGGTTTTCTATGCAGCCTTCGGCTGGCTGACAACGCGTTGGTCCCTGAGTGAGGTGGCGTTGATCCTGAGGGCGGGGCAATGTCTGATCCTGGCTGCGGGTTGGGTGGCCTTGGGGCAGCGGGTGACGGGTTCGCTCGGGCGAACGCTCATTGCGGCGACCCTGTTCCTGCTCTGGCAAGCCAGCGGAACGTGGTCTGGAGAGTGGCTCGTCGGAGGTGCCGAGTCCAAGGTCTGGGCCTATGGCGGCCTGCTGCTGTCTGCCGCCTGGGGACTGGAAGGGCGTTGGAACCGTAGTGCTCTGGCCGCCGGCTTCGCCATCAGCCTGCATCCCGTCGTAGGATGCTGGGGACTGATCATCGCTGGAATCGCCTGGGGAATATCCCGGTTGGAGGCACTGCGAAACCCGTCCGCTCAACCACTCGCCCGGACCGAGCCAACGGCCCCGCGAACTGTCCTGATCACCGGGATGCTGCTGATCGCAGCGGCCCTGCCCGGACTAATTCCGGCGGTGCAATCACTGTCAGCCCCCAGCCCGGAGGTCGCCCGCGAGGCGGACTATCTGCAAGTCGCCGTTCGCCTGCCCCATCATCTCGACCCGCTCACGTTTCCCGTCCGTGCCTGGCGCGATTATCTCCTGCTGGTCCTCGTCTGGTCGCTTTTGAAAAAGCAGCCCCTTTCTCAGCCGCCCGCACAATCCTTGCAGGGAAATCTGTGGATCGAACGGTGGATGCTGGCCTCTCTGCTGGTGGCGCTGGGGGGGCTGATCGCGGCGTGGGGACCACGGCCGTTTCAGGAGATGCCATTCTGGGCCCTGCGGGCCAAGCTCCTCAAGCTCTACCCCTTTCGACTGGGAGACATGCTGGTCCCGATCACGGTCGCCTTCTCTGCCGCGGCGGCTTTGTGGCCGACAACCAGCATGAACCTTCGTCGGAAAGTCTTGGTCTCTCTTCTGAGTCTGGGGGCCCTCTACGCCACGTTTCGATTGCCCATCCCCGATCGTATCCTCGCGACTCAACCCGCTGCCATTCAGTCCGACTGGCTGGCGGCATCCGCCTGGATTCGTCAGCACACTCCCGAAGACGCGGTTGTCCAGGCGATCCACGATAACTGGGCTCTGCGCTGGTATGCCGAACGCTCGGAATATTTTCATTTCAAAGACTGCCCTCAAGACCCCGCCTCGATTGTCGAATGGAACCGCCGATACCAGCTGATCAATCAGTGGAAGCTGAAAACGTTTTCCGATGGTCGCGGGTCCCAAATTGAGCTGAACGACCTGAGTCACCAAACCGGAATCCAGTACCTACTGTGCTTTGCCTATACACCAATGGAATCTCAGCCGGTCTTCGCCTCCCCCTACTTCCGCGTCTACCGGATTGAGTCCACCACAATTGCGGGCCCGACACCGGCACCTTGACCATCACGGGTGATCCCCTCACACTGATCGACATCGTCTGAATGGTCTTTCACGAGGTGCCGTCTTGAATCATTTTTCCCGTCTCGTTCTCGCCGTGGCGTGGGGTGTCTGTGCATCAAGTGCGGGGGCTGCTGAACCCGCTCCTGTAAAACCGCTGTACAACTCCGAGCCGTCCACCCTGCCGTTCACCTCGCCCGCGGATGCAGTGAAGGGGATGACGCTCCCGCCGGGTTTTTCGGCCAGCATCTTCGCAGCTGAGCCCGACGTGCAGCAGCCAATCGGGATCGCGTTCGATACGCGTGGTCGGCTGTGGGTGGCGGAGAATTACACCTATGCCGAGTCGTCGATCAATATGGATCGGGACCTCAGCGACCGGATTGTGATCCTCGAAGACACCGACAAGGACGGGAAGAGCGACAAGCGGAAGGTCTTCTGGGACCGGGGGAAGTGCATCACCAGCGTCGAGACCGGCTTCGGCGGCGTGTGGGTCCTCGATCTGCCGAATCTGCTCTTCATCCCGGACCGCAACCGCGACGATGTGCCGGACGGGCCGCCGGAAGTGGTACTGGACGGGTTCGACCGCGATGCGGTGCGGCACAACTTTGCCAACGGGCTCCGCTGGGGGCCGGATGGTTGGCTCTATGGGCGGCACGGGATTCTGGCCACATCACGCGTCGGCCATCCCAGCGCAGCTCCGGCGGAACGGGTCTCGATCAACGTCGGGGTCTGGCGGTATCACCCGACTCGCAAAGTCGTCGAAGCTTATGCCAACGGAACCACGAACCCGTGGGGGATGGACTGGGACGAGAATGGTGAGCTGTTCGTAATCAACACGGTGATTGGTCACCTGTGGCATGCGGTGCCGGGGATTCACTGGCAGCGAATGTTTGGCGAGGACCTGCAGTCGAACCTGTACGAACTGGTCCCGATGATCGCCGACCACTACCACTGGGACACCCGTGAGCAGTGGCACGACATCCGCAAGATCGGAGTCTCGCCCACGACCGATGTGGCTGGGGGCGGTCATGCCCACTGCGGGTTCATGATCTATCAGGGGACCAGTTGGCCCGAGGAGTACCGCAACAGCGCATTCACCGTGAACCTGCACGGGCACCGGCTCAATCGCGATACCATCGAGCGCAAGGGCGCGACTTATGTGGCTCACCACGCTCCCGACTTCATGAAGGTCGCCGATCCCTGGTTCCGAGGTGTGGAGCTGCTCCAGCACCCGGATGGGAGCGTCTACATCGCCGACTGGACCGATGTCGGCGAGTGCCACGAGAACGATGGGGTACACCGGACCTCGGGACGGATCTACCGGGTGGTAGCGGGTCGACTCGACATGCGGAAAAATGCGGATGTTTCTACGTGGAGTGACAGTGAACTGACCCAAGGGCTCGTGAGAACCAATGAAATATATTCCCGGCAGTGTCGACTCGTCTTGCAGGAAAGAGCGAGGGCGGGGCAAGACCTGTCTGCGATCCAAGAGACATTAAGGAAGAGTGTTGAGTCTGCTCCTGAAGTGCGGAATCGCCTGCGATCGCTGTGGGCACTGAATGCGATCGGCACAATCGACGAAAGCTGGTTGATCGGTCGATTGCAAGATTCGGATGAACATATCCGAGCTTGGGCGGTGAGACTTCTCATCGATGGAACTCAAGTCAGCCCGCTGACCCTCGATGCCTTGAAGACACATTCCCAGGGGGAAACCGGCGGACTCGTTCTGGCATACCTCGCGGCGGCAATTCAAAAGATCAGCTCGCCTGTGGATCGGCTGCGCTTGGGAAGTGTAATCTGTGCTCACCCTGTATTTGCATCTGACCCCACGCTCCCCCTCATGGTCTGGTACGGCATCGAGCCAGTCGTTGCGAACGATCCCGCCGCGGCTCTCAAGCTGGCTGCTGAGACCAAGTTCCCGAAGGTCCGGCAGTTCATCGCTCGGCGGCTTGTCAGCACTCCGTCCATTCGCAAGAGCAGCCTCGATCAACTGGCCAAGCTGCTTTCAAGTGGCGATACCCAGGCTCGGCTGGATGTCCTGTCGGGCATCGCACGCGGACTCGAAGGGGTTCGCAAGGTCCCGGCTCCCGAAGGCTGGGAAGCCACATCCGCGGCCCTCGCGAAGGACGAAAACACCGAAGTCCAGCGTCTGGCCAAGGAGCTGTCCGTCGTCTTCGGCGACGGTCATGCGATGGAAGAGATCAAGGCCCTCGCCAGTAACGACGGGGCTCCGTTCGAGGCCCGCCGTCAGGCGATCCGCACGCTGGTCGATGCCCGCGAGGAGTCGGTCGCCCCGCTGCTGCTGAACCTGCTCACGCACCGCGAACTCGGCATCGACGCGGTCCGTGGCCTCGCAGCTGTGCATCATCCGGAGACGGGAAAGATTCTCGTCGACCGGTTTAACTCCCTGGCCCCGCCGACGAAGTTTGAGGCCGCCAACACGCTGGCCTCGCGCGTCGAGTTCGCGACAGCCATGCTGCAAGGGGTCGGCGACAGCAAGGTCGACCGCAAGTTCATCTCGCCGTTCCTGCTGCGGCAGATGCAGACCCTCGGCAATGAGGCTCTGTCGAACAAGGTCGCCGAACTCTGGCCGGAACTGAAACAGCTCTCCGCCGACAAACAGAAGAAGATCGCCGACTGGAAGGTCAAGCTGACACCCAAGGTCGTGGAAGCGGCCAACGCCAGCCAGGGGCGGTTGCTGTTCGAGCAGTCGTGTGCCAAGTGTCACCGGCTGTTCGGCAGTCCGATGGGAATCGGTCCCGACCTGACCGGGGCGCAGCGGTCGAACATGCACTATCTTTTGGAGAACACGATCGACCCCAGCGCCACACTGGGGCAGAACTACGTGATGACGATTGCCGTCCTCAAGGATGGCCGCGTCATCAACGGAATTATCGGAGCCAAGCAGGAGGCGACAACGACCTTCAACACCCCGACCGGCACCGTGGTGATCGCCAACGACGAGATCGAAGAGACCCGCATCTCGGCCCTGTCGATCATGCCGGAAGGCCAGCTCGATCTGCTGAAAGACCAGCAGGTCGCCGATCTGGTGAAGTACCTGCAATCCACCGAGCAGGTTCCGCTGCCGTAGTTCCGACTCTGAATCGATCTTTGCGAACGCGATGATCGGTTGTAGACCCACAAGGCATCGGGATCGTCCGCTGTTCCTTGATGGTCGCTAAGATTACTCCAGCGCCGAAGGCAGTCCAACGTCAATGGTGGGATAGCGCCATTCCACTTGGTACTGCTGTTTGATCCGCTGACTGGAGCATCGTTTGTTCCATCCAGTGGTTCCCTGTCGCGTGGGCACAGACTCTGAAAAAATCGGTTCAGGGGCCCCAATCCGCAAGGCGAGGGTACGATAATACTCCTGCCGCGTGATCGGGCGATCATCACAAACGAGAAAGGTCGCTGATGGCACGAGACCGTCGAGGGTCCGCTCGCAGATTGTCACCGCATCGTCACGATGAATGAGGTTCAGCCAAGCTTCGGGATTCCCGCCGACGGGGCTGCTGGCTTTCAACCCTTCAACACGCGCGATCAGCCGACCGGGGCCGTACAGCCCTGCCAGCCGCAAGATCGTCCAGGTCTTCGGGGCCAGTGCAGGATCGGCGAACAGGTGCTCGGCATCGCGGCAGATCTCCCCCCCCTCGGTAATCGGTTCCGTCGGGGAAGCCTCGTCGACCCAGGAGCCATCGTCCTGTCCATAGACACTGGTGCTGGAGATATAAACGAAGCCGTCTGCCAACCCGCGCGTGGCCGACAGTACGTTCCGCAGCCCCTGCACATACAGATCACGCTTAGTACAGCTACTCTCCCGGTCATACCCGACACAGTAAAGAATCGACCGGGCTCGCGGCAGTAATCGCAGCGTGGGCGGCTGCAGCAGATCCGCGACCACCGGTGCGATCCCCAGACCGGCCAACTCGCGGGCTTTGACCTCGGACCGTGTCACGACGGATACCGCTGCCCCCCGCGCGAGGTAGCGATCCGCCACACACCTTCCCAGATAACCACATCCGAAGATCAACAGGTCACACGAATTCATGGAGCGTCTTTCCAGATGATCCCAAGGTCGCCCTGCCTCCCGAACCACGGCTGGCCAGTTTGTGAATCTGCCAGGCCGGGAGAGCGAGGCTCCTGCCGAGCCGCATGCGCGGGAGCCAGGTGTTCAATGAGTCGCGGCGCAGCGGGAGCTTCGCCCTCCCTACCGCACAGACTTACCAGTAAATCTTTCTGGCCAGCCACATCTCCGTTACAGGCATCACTTCTCGTACCGAATATCGACCAGTCCGACATCGATATACTGTCCGCCGCCGGTTTGGTGGGTGTGGACAGCGAGCAGGTTCTGGCCCACTTTCAAGGCCCCCTTTGCGGCTGCGTTCGCAGGGACGACGACATAGTTCACGGTATACCCGTGCGTCTCGGCGATCTTCACCCCGTTGAGGTAGACCTCGGTATCCTCATCGTAATGAATCCGCAGACCAATCTGCTGGATATCATCGATTGACTTCAACTCAAACGTCCGGCGAGCCCAGATGTCGGGGGTGTCCCACTTCGTACGGACTTTGCTTCCCGGTGGATTCAGATTGCCAAATCCTCCAGGACCGACACTCCAGAATTTGTCTCGATTGTCTCCAGGCTGCTCAAAGGCAACGGGGTTTGCGTCATGCATGATGTACCGCCACTCCTGAGCCGTTTCCTCCGAAGTCGGCACGAGCGTCTTAAACGTCGGCGGTGGGCCATAGACCCGCAGATTCGCCTCGCGCATCCACTTCTCTTCGAACTTCAAGACCTCCCGGTCGTACGTGAACAGCCCGTTGACCTCGACCTCCACATCGGTCGTTTGCGTGTAGATCGCTGCGGCGAGGCCCTTGTCAATCATCGCGGGGAGTTGATAGGCGAGCTGTTCGTAGGCATCGGCGAGAGCCTCTTTCGACTCGAATGAGCGGTAGCCCCAGTTCCCCTTATCGAGCCACGTATGCCCCTCCACTGGCAGCCCCAAGCCACCATACTCGCCCAGCACTGCGGCCCGATCCGGTGTGATCTTCGGCAGGAATGGGCCGGGGTAACGATGCACATCCAGCACATG
>QWPB01000112.1 GCA_003671275.1 Planctomycetota bacterium
CGACAGACCGAACGCCACAGGCCTCGTCATCGGCGAGATCACCGGGATCAATAAGGAGGGCTGGGAGTATCTGTGGGTGCGGTACGCCGATGCCGAGGACACGACTGCCAAGGTGTTGGTGAAGAAGCCGATCGCGGTGTATGTCGAACAGGTGTATCCCACCAACAGCTTTGCGTCGCTGGGGATTGGTTCATAAGTCTCCTCTCTGCTCCTACCCATGGAAAAAGTCCAATCCGGTCAACCGCTGCGTATCCCTGCCGAGACCTTCAATGCGTTCCTCGACGCAGCGCAGGATTTTCGTAACCGCCAACAGGCACGGTCCCGCGATCCCCAGCCGACGTTCCGCCAGTCCGGGATCGTAAAGGTCAAGAACGCCAGCGGTGAGGATCGTGGTCGGTTCGACATCCTCGGGATCGATCGCCCGATCTTCACGCCGACTGATAATCTCGACACATTTCAAAACGACATTCTGCTGGTCGGTGTGGTCCCCGATAAGGAAGACCATCCCGGCCGGTTTTGCATTTTGCTAGAGCCTCTTGCGGTCGATGGCATCGGCCTGGCTGTGATCAGCGGCGTCTGTCCGGTACGGCTCGATGTCGAGGAAGAGAGCGATACGTTCGCCGAGATGGAACATGAAGAGACCGGGTTCCTCAAATCAGGCGGCAGCGGGTCGGCGACCATTCTCTGGAAAGAGTCCGGCACTGGAGCCGACAAGTGGGCGGTTGTCCGTCTCGGCGATGCCCAGCCGATCATCCGCAAGGCCGAGATGATCGACACTCTCAAACAGGGAGACACCGAACCCGCCCAAGCCTGGCTCCTCAAATACGAGGACGACGCGTGGGCACGCACCGACCAGCAGATTGATCTGTATGGCGACCAAGGGTTCCGAGGCGTGGCGTTCGGCAAGACTGCCACCGTCGACGCCGGAGATAAGATCGACGTCTACTTCTCGCACGAGGCCAAACACTGGTACGGCGTGGTCGGCGGCTGGTACTTCCACGGCGACGTCGTCGATGACATTCCGGAGGGGGCGGGCGGCGAAGTGAAGCTCAACGTCGGAGCTGGGGCCGACGCCCGCGAGATCACCGTCCCCGCTTACAGCCCCTACGCAGCTGTCAAGAAAGACGACTTCGTCTCCGTCAACTGGAATACGTTCAGTCTGCACTGGGACATTGGGCCGTTCCAGAGCGGGACAGCTGCCGATCCCGGCTGTGGACTGGAGAAAGTCGATGATGCCAATGACCCGGATGATGGCAAGCTGCGGGTGAGGACCAGCGACCTCGCGGGGAGCGGGCTGCAGACGGGCGTTGCGGGGTGCGACCTGCAAGTGCGACCCGGATGTGGCATCGGCGTGGATGGCAACGGCGTCTATCTCAACTCTGTGGCGATTGCGGGATCGGGCCTCGTCCCGGATGGTGGCTGTGGGCTGAGCGTCAACGCCGGATGCGGCTTGAAGCTGGCCGGTGATCAGGTCGCGATCGACTCCGATCTGATCGCCGGGAATGGACTGGCAGTGATGCAGGGGACCGATTGCACGCTGCGAGCCGACCTGGGTTGCGGGTTGATGTTCGCCCTTGATGGCAGCGGGGCGATCGACATCAATCCGTTCTCGATCGCCGGGAAGGGACTGGAAGGGGATGAGACCGACAATGCCTGCAAGCTCGATGTGAAGCCCGGTTGCGGCATCTTCATCAACGGGGCCGATGAGGTGGAAGTCGCGCACGATGAACTCGCCGGAGCTGGCCTCACGATCGGCAGTGATTGCTCGCTCGAAGTGGCGGCTGGTTGCGGATTGACGATCGGTCTGGATGGCATATTGAAAGTCGACCGAGCGCTGCTCATTGGTCCCGGCCTCAAGGTCGGCGATGGGGAATGCGACATCGCGGTCGATTGCGACTGGATCAAAGATCACTGTGCCCCAGCCGCGAATCTCATTGCCGGTTGCGGGATCTTCATCTCGCATACAGGCGATGATTACGAGATCGAAGTCGCTCATGATGAGTTGGTCGGCAAAGGGCTGGTCCTGGGGAGCAACTGCTCGCTGGATGTCGCGTTGGGCTGCGGATTGCAGTTCGATGGTGGAGAGGCGATCGAGGTCAACCCCACCGCTCTGGCCGGAAATGGCCTTGTTCCGGGGGCCAACTGTGCTCTCGATGTCGACTGGGGCGATATCCCGGTCGGTTGCGGCATCTATTGGAATGGCTCCGCTCTCGAAGTGGCCAGCGATGAACTCGCGGGCAATGGCCTCACGCTGGGCAGCAACTGCTCCCTCGACATCGACTGCAGCTGGATCGAGGAACACTCCGGACGGGGGATGCCGAGGACGTGGGTGACGGTGTTGGCGTCCCAGCCTTCCGTGAGCATCGACACGGACACGACACAGCGGATTGAGCCGCCCAGTTGCCCGGGCTTGCCGACGGTGTTCATGACCTCGCGCAGGAGTTCCTGGTCGGTGATGTTGTCACCGGCCCGTGGATCGCCGGTCCGCTCGACGATGTCCCGGCGAAAGCGTTCAATCTCGTCGGCGGCCATTGCACGGAAGTTGTCATCCAGGACATCGCCCGCTTCGAGCTGCTCGCTGTCGATCAACAGGGTGTTGGGACGCGAGAGCGGGTTGCCGGTCGTTTCGTCGAAGTTGCGAAACAGAGCGAGCCGACCGTTCTCCAGCGTGGACGTGCCGTCGTCATTGGGGCGATGAAACCCAGAGACATAGTCGTAGACGAGTTTGGAGATCGATGTGTTCTGGCAGACGATAATGAAGCACGGCGGGACAGAGATCCCGCGTTCCTGCCAGAGTTTGAAGGTCTTTGCGTAGTGCCCGTAGAGTGCCTCCAAGGCGGTCTGGAGACGGGCTGGGATCTTCAAGGGGTCGAGTTCGCCCCCTTTGGTCCGCCCCTTCTTGGGCATGTCCGCGCGGATGTGTTCCCAGAGGTTACGGAACATCGGCATCTCTTCGCCGGGGATGTTCTCCGCCACCGGGACGCGGGGGAGTTTGACGATCCCGCACTCGATGGCGTCCATCAGCGAGAAGTCGCTCATCGTCCACGGGAAGAGAGTCCCTTCGCCATAGCCGGACCCGTTCAGGAAGAACGGTGTGGCCGACAGGTCGAAGACGCAGGCGACGCCCAGCTTGCGTCCCACCGCCTCCAGCCCGGAGATCCAGAGCCGGGCGGCCTCGTTGTTCTTCTCCGCTTCCTTGCGGTCGTCGCCGGTCAGATCTTCGTCATCGACCTCTTTCGGCTTCTCTCGGTAGCAGTGGTGGGCTTCGTCGTTGAGGACGACGACATTCTTCATGCCCATCAGGTCCGGCACGACCCGCTGCAGCATTTGCCCTTCGGTTTCGAGGGTCTGCAGTTCCTCGTTGCGCCATCCCTCCAGGGCGCTGCGGGTGCCCTTGGAGACATCGACACGTTCCCGCATTTTGAACGCGTGGTAGTTCGTGATGACGATCTTGGCTCGCTGGATGTCCTCCAGCATGTCGCTGGGGACAAGTTCTCGGTCTTTGTAGTAGCTATCTGGGTCGTTGGGTTGGAGGACGCGCAGTCGGTCCTTGATGGTCAGTCCCGGAGCAACGATCAGGAACCCGCGAGTGAACTGCTTGCTGCCGGGGCGGCGGACGGCGTTGACGGTCTGCCAAGCGATCAGCATCGCCATGACCGTGGTCTTGCCCGCGCCGGTGGCGAGCTTCAGTGCTAAGCGGCTGAGGCCAGGGTTGGCCTCGTGAGAAGCGCTGTCGAGTATCCCCAGGATTTGTTTGCCGGATTTGCTCTGAGACGCGACTTCAGTCAGCCAGATCGCGGTTTCTACGGCCTCAATCTGACAGAAGAACGGTCGAACGCCGCTGAAGTTGTGATGCCGCCAATGCTTGAGCAGACGAGCGGTCTCGGGCGTGACGCCCCACTGTGATTCCGGAAGTGTCCGCCACCGTTCGATCTGGTTTCGCACCTCGTTGATATTTGATGTTAGGTCATACTGCTGCTGCTGAGTCGACAGCCCCTTTCCTTCGTCGAATACCAAAGTCTTTTGCTTGCTGGCCGCCTTCTGCTTCTTTGGCTTGGGGATCGGAGTAATGAACTCGGCCTTACGCCGAGTCTCCACGATCTGTTGAGTGGGTTGGCCGTGCGAATCGAGTTCCCAATGCCGTCTGGGCATCTGGTAAGGCGAGTTGAGAATGGGGTGTTCGAAGAACGGATTGGTCATCGTCTGTCCCATGCGTCGATTTTGGCCGATAACTCGTCCAGTATCGAGTGAATCCCAAGTGCCCCAGAACGTCGCTGCCACCTCGCAGGCAACGAGGTACAACAATGCGCTCCATCCGGCGGGCTCCGAGCCGAGAAGACGTGATTGCTCTCCCAAGGAAGCCCGCCGCAGGATGCTTGATTTCGAGTCTATCAGACGGGAATCCCGCCAAACAGGATGCGGACTCTGAGCGGAAAGACGTGTTGCCATGAGGGAGTGATTGCATTCTGACAATCACGGCACCACTGTGGACACCTTGGGGCAGCAGCAGTCGCCTATCTTGCGACAGGTTGGCGAACATAGAGTCTTGAAGAACTTCGCTCGATCATTTTGTCTCCGGTCAGTCGTTCTTTTACGTAGATTTAGGCGTGAGAATTGCTGCCTTTCGAGCAGGTCAAAAAAATCAAATCGAAGTTCTTGACACGCTTCGAAAAGCGTGTACAAACATACCTGCAACCCAAGCCGCTTCTGTGCGGTGGAACCCAGCCTGCTGGCTCTGTCATGCCAGACATTGAAGCCAACTTGGCAGGCTGCTCATGCGGGTTCTGATCACGGTCCTTCGACCGATGGTCGTTCAGATCTACACCTGACTTGAGTCGTGCGTGCTGAGTCTGCTTCAGAGATGATTTCTGGAGCATCTCGTGACAGGGAATACGGTCGTACAGCGGATTGAGTATCTCTCGGTGATCGGAGGATTTCTCGACGGTCTTCGGGTCAGTTTTGGCAACGGGTTGAACACGATCATTGGGGCTCGGGGCACGGGCAAGACGACGGTCATTAAGTGCATTGCCTATGCCCTCGACACGCTTCCGAATTCGGACCATGCACCGCAGGAACGCAAGCGTGTGGAAACGCTGATGAAGCGAAACCTGAATGGCGGGCGAATTGAGGTTGGCATCCGGGCGAAGGATGGAACGGCCTACAAGGTGACTCGTTCGTACGGCGAGGAACCGATCGTTGTCGATGCAGACGGTGTGGCGGCAACGGTCAACCTCAAGGCGGGAGTGTTCCGAGCGGATGTCTTCGGCCAGAACGCCGTCGAGTCGATTGCTGATCGGCCACTGTTTCAACTCGATCTGGTCGACAGCTTTGCATCCCATGCCATACAGCAGGTGTCATCACGAGAGAAGCACATTGTCTCGATGCTGGCAGCCAATGCTCATCAGATCATCCCACTCGAACAGGAAGTCGGAGCGATCTACGATGAACTCGCCGGGCTTCCGACTGTGGAACAGAAGCTGAAGGGCTTTGCGGGCCCTGCTGGTGGAGCGACAGAAGAAGTCAATGAGGCTCATCGTCTCAAGGGACTGCGCGACCGGGAAACTCGGTCGCTTCAGCGGGGCAGAGAATTGATCGGGCAACTGGTCCAGTCACTGAGACAGCTGCAAGGTGGGTTGCAAGGACGGTCTGGTAGTCTGTTCGATGCCGAGACTGCTCAAGGCTCAAATGGGGATGTGCTGCAGGAAGTCAGTCGGCATTGGAGCACCTGTAGGGGCGACGTTGATCGGCTGCTGCTGCAGGCGGTGGATCGTCTCGCGTCGTTGGACGGTGACCTGACACGACTAACTGAGCAGTTGACGCAGTGAGGTGCTGTCGGTTTGACGGACAGTCCAACTCCTTATTTTCTTTCGGCCGTGTGACCGCTCTGGTGGAGTTCGAACTGGTGGGGTGAGAGGTAACCG
>QWPB01000011.1 GCA_003671275.1 Planctomycetota bacterium
CACCACCGAGATGTACACCTCGGCCATGCAGCCGGCGATGAAGCCGTCCGATGCCTTCGACATGATGGCCCACCGCGAGATCGACCGTGTCGAAATCGACCAGCTCGAAGGCCGCGTGACGGCGGTCTTGCTGACCCCCTATCCGCCGGGCATCCCGCTGCTCATCCCCGGGGAACGGTTCAACAAGACGATCGTTGAGTATCTGCAATTCGCGCGGATGTTCAACGAAAAGTTCCCCGGCTTCGACACCGACATCCACGGACTGGTGGAAGAGGCCAACGGGAAGCGGAAGTATTACGTCGACTGCGTGCGGGGGATCTGAGGGGGGAAAGCTGTCATCATTCAGCCAGGCGGGCCGGGCGGTGTGTCAGTCACCGGCGAACTCGACGACGAGTGCCGCGAGCGATTGCCGGACATCTTCGCGGGAGCCAACCGCGACAAAGGTTCGAAATCGGTGGTCACCGGCGGGAACGCCTTTGGGATTCCTCAAGCGGAAGACGCAATTCCACTTGACGACTTGTTCCTCTCGGAAGCGAAACCGCCCGTAACCAACAGACTCGAATCCGCGAGACGGTTGGTCGGGAGAATAGACGCCCATCGCGTGAGTGCCCTCCGTGTTCGCCAAGAGGACCGGAAAGCGTTGCTCTCCGGGACCATCGTCGAGTTCCTGCAACTCGCCGGTCGCGGGGATGAACCTCCAAAACTTATTGAACTCAGTCGGCATGTAACCGGTCACGGCCTCGAACTGAGCCAGAGTGTGCTGCTCTCCCTCGGGGACTCTGAATGTGGATTCGTATTCAATCACATGGTCCAGCGTTTTGTACCCAATGCGGACCCGCTTTGTGATGAGATAATCAGAGAGTCGTTTCGTATTGAGTGCAGGGCGACTGGACGACTTCTCTCCGGGAGCCAGCCAGAACGCCATCTGGCTGGTTGTGCGTAACTCCGAGTCTTCGGCATGGAGGCTCAACAGGCGACTGGATGATTGGTCCCCGGCTCCATCCAATCGCGAACCGGCCTCTGTCGGGTTGAAGCACTCCGCCCAGAACTCACCCGGCAAAGCGCAATCAAAACTGGCAGCCGACTGCAATTGCCGTCCGTGGTCGCGGCTGTCGATGAACTCTTGGCCGCCCCATGTCAATGAGTGAATGGCTCCAGCCAGTCGGTCCGTGGTGGTGATGACAATTGCCGATGAACCTGCCAGACCTCGGATTGTCGAGTTTCCGTTGACCATCAGAGCGGGCTCCTGTGCGACACAGCACGAGCAGGTCAAACCGCTAAGGGCGAAGAGGAGGAAGCGAAGCATCGGGTGGACCCTGTCGATTGGATCGGGCATCTATCACTGAAGTGAAGTCAACACAGATCGTGATCGGATGGCTAGACCACAGGAGGATATCGTATCGTAAATCGGCGGGGTGCCCCAGAGGCGACATTGAGCGTCTGGGTTATGCAACCAACAAGAGGTTACAGGGGAGGCGTTCACCACTCAATCCCTCCTGTTCCTGCGTCACCCGGCCAATGGACAAACATTACATCAAGTCGTTGTACTGCCTCAGCGTCTGTTCGAGTCGATCGCCGACTCCTAGCTGCTTGGCCCAGAACCTCAGATACTCCTCATCCAGTTGTCCTTGAACCATCAGGATATCCTGAATGTCGCCGATGTCGCGCGGTCGACTGGCGATCAATTTCAGGAGAATCAGGTCCTCCGCAGTCACGACGGAGGCCACTGTCCCCTCGACCTCGCATCGAACCCGCCTCGAAATCAGGCTACGCTGAAACTCGGACTCCGCCAGAAATATGTCGATATCGATCACTTTCCCAGCGAGCCACTGGCGGACTCGTATGAGTGGCATCTCTGCGACTTGATCCACCCATCCCGATTCGTACTGATCGGGAACCGAATAGCCCCTTTCTGCAACGTGTGAGTACAACTCCGGAAGTCGTTCTCGCGCCAAGGCGATCGTGAAATCCAGATCGTGAGTGGGGCGGGGAATCCCATGCACCGAGACCGCCATGCCCCCCATCAAGGCATGTGGAATCTTTAAGTCGTCAAACACCAGAATCAAATCTCGAAGCGGTTCGACCAAGTATCCGCGATAGTCATCCATGGCTCCTCCGTGAACGGGAGATCGCTGTCAGCATTTGCTGGTTTCGATCATGGTTCTGTTGATTCAGGATGGCCACTCGCCGCTCTACGATTTCTGGCGATCCACTAAACAGACGCTGAGCATTCGCGCGGATCATCTCCAGCGCGATCGCCAGTCGTTCGCTGGGCGTCATGCGGCGGTACGCTTCCAGTGTCTCGGGATGCAGCATGGGAAACCTCAGGGGAGGGGCCTGGATCACTCTATCCTATCGTGCAGAATGGGCCTCGCCGAGGGGGCTCTCCCGAATCTGCGGCACTTCGGCAAAGCCCCACACGCTTAGATCGCCCCAGCAGCCAGTTCCTCAATCAAGTCGGCGATCCGCTGCACGGCCTCCGGAAGAGCGGTCGCCTGCATTGCCCGCCCCAACTCCACACGCTGAGCGACATCCGTGAGCAGTGGGGGGAGGACGCGTTGCCATTCGTGAGCGGTATCGGTCGGCGTCGGGCCTTGTGCAACGATCTGTGCCGCTCCGCGTTCCGCGTACCAGCGAGCGTTGGCGGTCTGGTGATCGCGGGCCGCGGTGGGGAGCGGGAGCAGCACGACTGGCTTTCCCAGACAGGCGAGTTCCGCGAGCGAAGTCGCTCCCGCCCGACCGATGATGAGCGCTGCCTCGCGATAGAGTGTCGCCGGAGCGGGCAAAAAGCTGATCGCCTGGTAATCGATGAACTCCCGCAGCGGAGCCGTCCGCGCGGTAATCGACACATCGTCCCCGGCTCCTGTCTGATGAACGACACGCCACCCCGTCAGTTCGGGGGGCCGCTGCATGGCCCATGCCAGAAACGACTCGTTGAGGTGTGTGGAGCCCTGACTGCCTCCCAGAATGACCAGCAGTGGGGGGCACGCCGTTGTCGGCCTGTCGAGAGCGGCTGACAGGAACTCAGCCCGGACCGGTGTCCCTGTCACAGGAGTCGCCGACTCCCCGCGACGCTGCACGGAGACGGGCAGCCAACTGCGAGTCTGCTCAAAGCTCAAGCAGACCTTCGTCGCCCAGCGGCTGAACCAGACCGTCGCCCGCCCGGGAATCACGTTCTGCTCCAGCAGGCACACTGGCACCCCGGCCCGGATGGCAGCTGTCACGAGCGGAGCACTGGCGAACCCGCCGCAGCCGATGACAACCGCCGGGGCGTGGGTGTGGATCAATTGTCTCGCGGTCCGATACGCCCGCCACGAATCACGAATGATCGAAACCGGATGCCGCAGAATCTGCGAAGGAGACACCACAGGCAGATGCAATGAGGAGTAGCTCGTCGTGGCCAATATGCTGCGGTCGACCGATTTCTCCGAAGCCACAATCATAATCGGGCGGTCAGTGGCCCGAAAACGCAACTCGTCTGCCACGGCAATCGCCGGAAACAAATGTCCGCCCGACCCCCCGGACGCAAAGAAAATCGGACGTCGCGAAAGTTTGGACATGGTGATATGATACGGTCCCCAGCGATTGCGGGGGACCGTGCAGATTCCGTATTTCGACCCAGGTGGTAACCGCCGATTATGACTTGGGCTCGGGGGTTGGGTCCGCTTTGACGGGCGCCTTCTGCGGTCCCTTTTTCTTCTTCGATTCCTGGGCCTTGGCGGCCTCGTCCCGCAGTTCCTGCAAGCGGGCCTTTTGAGCGGGCGTCAGCTTCTCTTCCAGCTTCGCATTTCGCTCACCCTGCAGCTGCTTAATCTGGGTCGCCAGCGAGTCGATCTTATCCTGATACTCATCATGGATGACATACATGGCATCCTTCTGCTCATCGCTCGCTCCCAGCTGGGCATAGAATGTAGGGAGTGGTCCCCGCGCGGGCTTCCGAGCCGGTTTGGACTCCTGGGCAAAACCCTGCCAAGCACTGGCAGCGATCAGAGATGCCACACACAGGACAGCCAGACGACGTTTCATGTTGACCCTCGATAGAACTAAACCCGATAAGGCGATGCCTTGGAATGATCACGGGAGCCCGCGATCAACAGATCCAGCATACCGACATCCGAGAACTGCGCTCAACTCTCGCTCTCACGGAATGTTCGATGTCGGGGAAATGCAGGGGACATCCCACTGATCGCGGAGCGGGCGTCCGGAGTGAATCTGCGGCGTAAATTGCCCACAAAACGGCACTTCGCGAGTGACCATTTCATTTCGAAAACCGTGCAGCGAAGGTCTCCTTGACGGACCGAATTCCCGCGTTGATCACCCGCACATCGTTCGTCATGGAGATCATTCGACATCCCTGATTGACCAGCATTTCGCAATGGTCCGGGGTCATCGTCACACTGCCCCAGGCTTTGCCGTGCTTCTTCGCCGCCGCAGAAATCCGCTCGATCGCGGCGAGGCATTGGGGATGCATGAACTGCCCGGTCACTCCTAATTCCTGGCTGAGGTCCGAGGGCCCCAGAAACAACAGATCGACTCCATCCAGGGCGGCAATGGCATCGACATGCTCGACGGCAGAGGCGGTTTCAATCTGAATCGCGACCATTGTTTCGCGATTGGAGCGATCACAAAACTCCGCCAGTGGCATATTGCCAAACCGACCGTCATAAGCTGCGGAGTTCAACCCCCGCCGACCGCGCGGGGCGAACTTGGCCCACTGCACAAACCGCTCCGCCTCATGAGCATTGTTGATCTGGGCCGCCATCACGCCACGCGGACCGGACTCCAGGCAGCGCGTGACGAGGGCGTAATCCGTGGGTGCCACGCGGACAAAGCTGTCAAACCCTGCCGCACGCCCAGCCGTCGCCGCTGTCTCGATCTGGTCAATCGAAAATCCCACGTGCTCATGATCGATCCAGAAACCGTGAAAGCCTCCATGGATCGCGAACATTTGAATCAGGTTGGGGTGAAACATTCGACCAATGGCAAAGACATTGACTGTCTCACCTTGGGCCAGCCGGTCTTTCAGAGTCAACGACATACGGGAACCCCACGATTCGTGAATGCCGAGTGAAATCATCCGCTCCGAGGTGATTCCCTCGGAGCGAATATCAGATGCCAGGAATTACTTGCCATCGCGGAACGAGAAGTTCGCGATCGGAATCAATTCCTGCGGAGCGGTATTGCGATTGTTATAGAGGAATCCGTACAGGCCCACTTTGCCGCTGGTCAGTTCCGCAACGTAGATCCCGCCATTCGCCGGGGTTCCCCCCGCAGCTCCCCCGCGAGTCGTCACGAACCCGGGAACCATCAGGTATTTGGCATTTTCGATCACCCCGAAATCGGCAGCGACGTTTCGCACGAATGCCTGTGTAAAGCCTCCGGTCTGCTGGTTGTGGGCGGCCCCCACCAGCCGCCCGGTCACCGAGTCCAGAACGAAGACCGCTTCGCTCTGACTGACAATGGTCGGCACGGTACAGATGGCAAATTTCTCGCCCGCCGATGCGGTATCCGCCTTCAGAGGTTCGTGTGGCCAGTAGAACGAAATGGCCAGCCCCGCCACGAGCCCCAGCACCAGATAGGTGATCCGATTTTCCTGCCAGCGTGACTGCATGGCCCACTCCTTTGTTGTGACCCGATGTTGATGACCGGCGAAAGAACGCTCTCTCGCCATTTGGAATGCTACTGTGCCGCTTGCGCCTCAGCTAGTCGAAGAACGGGAAGAACGGCAGGTCACGCCACTGGCAGCTGTTGTCGCCAAACAGGCAAAGCGGGACGGGCCAGTTCTTCTCGACAGTCAGGTGCCAATCCCCAGTAATTCTCCGATTCGGTTGTCGTGAGGGTAAGGATGCCCCGTATGCTGGCGGAACGCCTCTCCGTATTTCACGCCTCTCTGCTGACCACGTTGTTCGGACCACCGACGACAGCCATCAAGATACTCGTCCAGACCATGCTGCTGTCGCAGCCACTCCCGTTGACTGGAGTGACATGCCAGCATCTGCAGCTTGAGTTCGAATGTCGATGTGATATCGATGATGAACCCCGGTACGATCGGCTGACCGAACCAGTCGATCCCTTCGATTGGATCCACATAAAACAAGGCCGGAATCTTGTCTGTCGGAGGTGCGGGATCCCACTGGTGGGTTTTGAAATTGGGACACGATGCATTGAAGGTCGCATCACGCACCAGTCGGCTCGTCATCTCGTGATCGGACATGTAGTCCACGGGTGGGGCGGTAATGACAATATCAGGCCGCGCTCGGCGAACCATCTCCGTCACCCGGCGACGGCTTTCATTGTCGACACAGATCTGCAGATCCTTGAACTCCAGGCAGTGGTACTCCGCCCCCATCAAGTCGGCAGCTGCGCGAGCCTCGGCCCGGCGGACGGTTGCGATCTCTTCTGGTCCCAGCACGGCACTGCCACAATCGCCTGCCGTCATGGTGGCCATCACGACCGGGCAACCGATTTGCTGGAGCCGGATGAGTGTCCCCGCGCACTGCAATTCAATGTCATCGGGGTGGGCGTGAATCGCCAGAATGCGGGGCAGGGCAGGGTGGCTCATGATCCGGGTACTCTTCTGACCGGGGGCGTGGGAATCGATGTCATGCTCCCGACGGTGGGCGGCGGTTTCAAGTCTCCCTCCAGCGAAAACACCAATTCTCCGGGTTATAACGACGCTTTGTTGCAGGCTCGACCGAATAGTCCCCGTACCACCGGAGATCGTGAGATAGATATTGGCAGGTAGCCTTCCCGTAACTCGAACCACGGACTGATGGATTTCGGTTCTTTTGATCACTTCACCGACACAACTCGACTCGCTCCCTGCGACATCGGCGGCTGACAGCCGTTGGCTGGTCCAGATGCGGGAGTTTCCCTGCGAGACCAGCCCCGCCATGGAGACGGCGTGGCGTGATCTGGAACGACGCAGCCTGTTGCGGAACCCATTCCTGTCCCCGGCGTTTGTGTTCCCTCAGCAACCGCCCCCTCTTGTCGTCGGGGCACCGCAACTGCTGACGATCATCAATGATCAGGGACGCTGGCTGGCGGCGGGCCTGTTTGAGCGAGTCCGAGGGACGCGACAGCTGCCGTTGCCCCATTTGCGGGCCGTGCGAATGCAGCATGCCTACAAAACGGGAATGCTGGTCGACGCGACCCACCGCCAGGAGGTCATGGACGCCCTGTGGGACTTCACGCACGATCAGGGGCTGCATGGGTTGGCCTTTCCGCTGCTCCCGATCCGTAGCCCGTTGGCCTGCCTATTGGCTGAACGATGCGAGCGGGAACAACTGGCGGTAATAACCGATGACCTGTTCGAACGAGCCACGGTGAAAGTCCGGGATACCGGAGAGGACACGGGAGTGTCGGTCCGGCGGGCCAAGAGCCTGCGACGGGGACAACGAGCCCTGCAAAAGCACGGCGAATTGGCGATGCGTTTCCGGAGTTGTTCCCCACACGATCTGTCCGCCGTAGAGCAATTTCTGTATCTGGAAGCTTTGGGCTGGAAAGGGAACGCCCAAACAGCACTGGCCTGCCAGGCTGCGGAGGCTCAGGCATTTCGCGAGGTCGCGCTGGGGCTGGCCTCTCGAGATCGGATTCGCTTTGCCGAACTGGTCATTGAGAATCGCGTCATCGCCAGCATGTGCCTCCTCCGATCCGAGGCCGACTATTATGCCTTTAAAATCGGATGGGACCCCCAGTTCGAACGCGGGTGCCCGGGCTTCTTACTGGCCCACGAGATTCGACAGCGGATCAACGAATTGCCGGGCTGTGAACGAATCGACAGCTGCGCCGCTGCGGGCAGCTTCCTGGAACATGTCTGGCCGGATCGTAAGTTAATGTGCACTGCACTATTCACAACAACGCGATGGGGATCCATCGCCGCACGCGGAACCGATTGGATACGAGGCCAGTTCCGGCGCTGGAAAGCCCCCGCCGTCGAACAGCCGCCGACACAATCGCAAGAATCGCTGGGAGAGATGGTATGAACGTCGACCAGCCCGGCATTGCCTGGCGAGATTTTCAGGCCACTCCCTCGGATCATCGCCCCGCCCTCGATGGCGTCCGCGGGATCGCCATTCTGACGGTTTTTCTCTTCGACTGTCTGAAGATGCCCTCGGGGGGAGCCATGCACTTCCTCCTGCGAAAGATCAGCACGGCTGGCTGGACTGGCGTGGATCTGTTCTTTGTTCTCTCGGGCTTTCTGATCACTGGAATTCTGATCGACTCGCGTCGTCAACCGGGGTACCTGTCGAGCTTCTTCATCCGTCGATCGTTGCGAATTTTTCCGCTCTACTTTCTATCCCTGTGGGTGGCGTTTGGCATTCTCCCCCAACTGTGTGAGTTCTGGCCTCAGGCCCGGCCCGTTGCCGCTCCAATGGCCGAATTGGGCGTCCATCAACTCTGGTTCTGGACCTATACCCAGAACTGGCTCTTTGCCTTTCAGGGGCATTGGCCGACCGTCAACTATCTCAACCACTTCTGGTCGCTGGCTGTGGAAGAACAGTTCTATCTGATCTGGCCATTTGTCGTCGGCTGGTTGAGTCCGCGACGACTCGCCTGGACCTGCTGGGGATGTGTGGCCATCGCCTTGGGATTACGAATCGGGATGTGGTCTCTGGGGATGCCATCCGTGGCGCTTTACGTCACGACACTGACACGCATGGACAGCCTGTGTCTGGGCGCACTTTTCGCGATGGGAATGCGATCCCCGGTTTGGTATCCCCGACTCACCCGCTGGGTGGTCCCGGCCATCCTGGCACTGGCACTCCTGATCGTCGGCGTAGACCAGGTCTGGCCACTACTCCAGACAGAAACCTGTGGTGCGCAGACCATCGGGCACTTGCTGCTGGGAGGGCTGTTCGGCAGTTTTGTCTTCCTCGCTGCATCTTTGCGACCGCAGCAATGGACCGCCCGGCTGTTATCGCAGCGCTGGCTGACTCTCCCGGGCCAGTTCAGCTACGCCATGTATGTGATCCATCGTCCGATTTACAAGCTGCTCTTGATGTGGGACTGGTCGTTCTTTCCCGAGGCATGGCGGCCTCTGGTGATTTTTGTTGCGACACTGTTCGCAACATTGGCTGCGGCGGGACTGACGTGGAAGTTCATCGAGAAGCAATTCCTGCTTCTGAAAACCTACTTCCCACGTCCCGATGCCCGGCACCTGGCACCTCCCTCCTCCATGGAAGCAGTCCTCGCTGATTCAAACCTGGCCAAATCATGACTTCCGATCGGATACGCCATCGGTAAGCCTTCGGAGACGCTGTCTCTAATCCGCTGTTCATGTCGAGCCGCTCCCGGACGCAGCGATTCTTGTCCTTTTTAATTCTGTGATCCGCTCACACCGGCAGGAATGTTTGCGCCCTTAATCAATGGAGAGGACTTCCCATTCTGCCTTCTCACAAAAACGATTTGTGATGCGGTACTATTCCTCGACCACAATGGTTTCATCCACCAACAACCACTCCTCGGCAACTTGCCAGTGACTCATTTGAAGTTTGATCGGGGTGGCATCCGCGCGGGGAATTGAGAACTGAGCGGGGAAGCTCTCCAACGGGCAGTGGGCCACGATCTGGCTGCGAATGGCCTCGCATGCGACACCCGACCAAGGACCGGTCGTAGTCGCGAGGGACGCGACTTGAATCGGTCCGGGAATGATCTCCACACGAGTGCTGGTCAACTTCACCCGGTACGGAATCTCAATCCGATGAAAGTCCGTGGGAGGAGCCATCCCCACCTGAAATGCCGCGCGAATGATTAGCGTAATCCCGTCTGGATGGAACTCGACTCGCAGTGGTTCGCGGTCGGCCAGAATGATGGTGATGTCTGTCGCCAATTCGCGACTGTGCTCTGGTTCAATACGGTGCGACTGAGCAGGCTCCCGCACCGGTGCTCGTTCCTCAGACAACGGCTGAGAGCCAGGCGGCAGCAGGAGCGGCAACGCGGGAGCCTCTGTTCCGAGGACTGTCGGCTGGCCCAGCTGTTCTGTCCAATCCGTGGCCACCGTCTGGACGAATTCGCGGCAAGTCGGAGGGAAGAGTTTCGATGTCCGCTGCTGATGCACCGTCGAACTTGCTCCGAGAAGCCACTGATCGCGCCAGCCTTCCAGCGACTGCCACGAAACGTGACGTCCTTCCAGTTTCCCTTGGTCAATCCACCGGTTGATCATCGAGGCATGAATCGCCAGACGGGCCACCGGGGCTGGCTTCCATTCGGGAGGGCGGGGCGAAGTGAGCCCCGTGGTCTCCGACGAGCCCCATCCGACCTGCAGAGTCGTCTGAGTGGTTGCCACCCGGGTTTCGGCGGGCTCGATTCCGAGAGCTGTCAACCAGCGAGGCCATCCCTCTTTCAACTTCAGATTCAATTCGGTCAGTCGCTGATCGACGGACTGATTGAATTGCGGCACGATCTGGCGTGTGATCCGATCGGCGGTCACACGCTCGGCAGCCGGGCGACGCTGTTCGGCCACGGACAAAGCCATCTGATCCGCCATGCGTCCCAGCACGGGGACCAGACTGCCAGATGTCACCGCTCCTCGATTGACCTGATGCGGGAAAAGAAACGCTGCGGGGCTGCGGGTCGTCAGTACCGTTCCATCAAACCGGACCAGTTTGGAGAGCAGAAAATGATGCTCGCCGGTCGACAGGATGACCGCTTGCGGGGTGCGGTTTTCTGTTTGATTTCGAGTGCGTCCCCGCAGTTGCAGCTCCATCCTCGCGTTCATCGGATCGGGGAGCAGATCCACACTCAAACGACTTTCCGTACTCTGACAGCCGAGAACCTCCGCTCCCAGAATACAGTCTCGAACCGGTCCCGTTTCCTGGGATTCCACACGCAACCAATGATCGAGAAATCGTTCGTGAATGGTCAGTTCAATGCCTGCTGTCGGCGCGCCCCACGCCGGGCGACGGACCCTCTGTGGCAGAGCAGGGGAACCGAGACCGAGTTGCCCGTGATCCGTTTCGGAGGCTCGCGATGGCCCATCGAGCCGAACGCGAACGGGCGAGAGGGGGGTGGAACCGCGCCAAGGAAAGATCGGCTCAGCCGAGCAGGAAGCGGTCACACGACTCGCGGCAAAGACCCCCACAGCCAACAGCATCCTGCGGGATGCAGCCCCGGAACCTGCGAACGGACTGATCAGTCGTCGAAGCATCACGGGGATTCTACGGGGGAATTCGCGTTGTGAAGGCGGAATCTGACTCGGTTTCCCTGGGAGGCCGAGTCCTGACTCGTTCTACGTCGAATACGCCGAAGTTTCCTCCCCGACAGTTCACAGGCCCCCCGCCCTCCGCTCGGGAAGCATCACAATCGGGACAAGGTGTGCGTTTTGACATCTGTAACGTGTGTTTCGAAATAACTCCCGATGACAAGCCATGAGCGGATGCTGGTGGAACCGATCGTGCCTCGCATCCTGTCGTCCGCGGACGACTCGCCAGAACCCACTGAAATCCCCGAAGAATGACTTGCCGGATTCATCGACATGTGGCAAAAATAACGAAGTTTCTGATGACAAACGTGACGGAAACTGTTCATAATCAATCTCGCATGAAACGGTCTCGATGCGTTCATGGGAGATGTGACAATGGCCGCCTCCGAATCAGGTCAACGCAAGAAAGACATCTCCAGTCTTGGCGAAACACGCGTCACGGGGACTGAAGCCTCGGGCGAATTGGAAAGGACTCAGGTCATGGGGCAGCCCGGTACTCCCGACCCACGCAAATCCACCCCACCCGCCGAAGGGGGAGCCAAGCCCAAGGAAACAAAGGAACAGATTCTCGGCGATTTTAAGATTACCAAGAAACTCGGCCAGGGCGGCATGGGGACGGTTTATCTGGCGCAGCAGATCAGCCTGGACCGGCCCTGCGCGCTCAAAGTCATGATGAAAGAGCTGGCTCAAAAGCCGGGCTTTCTCGACCGATTCGTGCGGGAAGCCCGCGCGATGGCCAAGATCAATCACCCCAACGTCGTGCAGTGCTATGGGGTCTTTGAAGAAAAGGGCCTGAACTTTGTCGCCATGGAGCTGATGGATGGCCAGAGCATGCAGGACTGGGTGGACGAGCTGGGTAAGATCCCCATCGCGGACTCGGTTCTGGTCACAATCGTCGTCGCCGAAGCGCTCCAGCATGCCCATGACCTGAGTATGGTCCACCGGGACATCAAGCCGGACAACGTGCTGGTCACGAAGAAGGGCATCGTCAAGGTGGCGGATCTCGGGCTGGCCAAATCGACCGATGAAGACATGTCGATGACTCAGAGCGGAACCGGTCTCGGAACTCCACACTACATGCCCCCGGAGCAGGCCCGCAACGCCAAGCATGTGGACAACCGATGCGACATCTATGCCTTAGGGGTAACGCTGTATCACTTCCTAACGGGCAAGGTTCCGTTCGCGGGAGAGTCGATTGTCGAATTGATTACGAACAAGGAAAAGGGGATCTTTCAACCCGCTCACCGGATGAATCCCCAAGTGCCGGAACGATTGAGCCTGATCGTTGACAAGGCGATGGCCAAAGATCCCAAGCACCGTTACCAGCACATCAAGGATATGGTCAAGGATCTCGAAGCACTCGGGCTGGCGGGCGAGGCCCTGTCCTTTATTAACGATCCGAACAGGCAGGTGGTCCGCCGGGGCAGTGGAGCCCCCACGGTCACCAATATGCGAAACACGATGACCTCCTCACAGACGCCTCCAGTTCGCGGGATGGCGGCGACCCAGGCGGGCCCGATGGCCCCCGGCAACAAAACCGTCACCGGCATCGACAGCGGAACGTGGTATGTCAAGTCGGTGGATGCCAGTGGTAAACCCAATATTGCCAAGCTGACGACAGCTCAAATCCTGCAGGCCATCCGCAACGATCGCTTCAATGAACGAACGACGGTCTGTGCGGATGCCAAAGGCCCCTTCGTGTCCCTGACGCAGGCCCCCGCATTTGAGGACGAGTGCCGCAAGATGCTGGTTCGCCAGCAGAGTGCTGCCAAAGGACGCTCGCTGGCGGATGAGTACAAGAAGCTGGAAAAGCAGTACGATCGCCAGAAGTGGTGGAACCTGCTGTCCCGTTTTCGCGATGGGACTCTGGGAGTCATCGGGCTGGTCGTTTATCTGGCCATCATTGCGGGAGTGATCTTCGGAATCTGGTGGTTGTGGCCCACGGTTCGCGATCTGGTTCAGTCGAAACTCAACAAGTAGTTCCGCCGTACGGGCCCGTCAGCGTCCCTCTTCAAATACCACAGCCCGCAGGATAAATCCTGCGGGCTGTGTCGTTCTGAAACTTCGATCAGACCCATTTGATGAGGCGTCGTGCCGTCGATCAGCGGCCAAAGACCTGGGTGTAGTACGGCTGGCCCGCGCTGTTGTAGCCAATCCCTACTCCCAGATCCGCATACTGGTAAGACAGCATGTTGGTCCGATGAGCACTGGAGTTCAACCAGGTATTAATGGCCCCCTGTGGATCGTACTGACTGAAGCAGATGTTCTCCGCGATCATTCCACTGGGATACCCCGCTTCCCAGGCCCGATGCTGATGGGTTCGCCCTTCCAGGGTGTGCGACATCGAGTTGTACCGGGCCATATTGGCGCTGTGCATCCGCGCGGCTCGACACAACCGCGGATCCATCCGCAGCATCGGCAAGCCTGATCGGGCCCGCGCTGTATTTGTCAGGTCCAGCAGTTGCTGCTCCTGGGTCGTCAGGTCATCCAGCGTGAAGACGACCTTGACCTTGTTCTTCAATGTCACTGTCCGTTCGATCCGGCGATCCTGTCCCACTTCCGACCAGTTGGCCACGATCGTGCAGGTGGTTTTTCGGGTATCCCGAGGCAGTCGAACGGTTCGCTTCGTCCCACTTCGCGACTTCGCTTCACCATCCACATACAGGGCGGCGACATCGGGGACTTCGACTTCGATCTCAATACTCGTGGGCTCGGCAACGGGAGGTGGCGGCGGCCCCACCGGCTCTTCGGCAGAACAGACAGATCCCAGTGCGATGCAGCAAACACCAGCTTTCAACATGCGGCGAAACATCATCACGCATCATCCTCCTCGAAGAAATCACCGGATGGTCCATTCCCGGTCCAGGACCGCGAGTCATCCGGAGTCCAGTTCAGCCAGACTGTGTCAGAAAGGGGCAACGGGCATGCCATCCGGCCAGGAAATCGGAGATTCTTCTTAAGTCACCACCTCAACGACGGATAGAAAACCGCTTTCTGCGGCTGCTGACTCCCGCCGCATGACGGAATGACAGATCGCGAACAGTAGTATTCAAAAACTTACACACAACAATTCAACAAAAATCAATATGATCCACACTGATGCGTCAGGCTACAGGGCCGGCAGGGGGGAGGTCCACGATCCGGATGGCCCCGCCGCAGAATTTGCAGGCCACATTGACCCCTAAAAATCTCTCCGCGGATCGAAGCTCCTGCTGGCAATGCGGACAGGTGGCGTAGACCGCCACACGTTTTACTTTGACGGTTCCAACCAACAACTCAAACGCATGGTCGCAATACCGGCAGGAGACCCGCTGGCCGCGAAACTTGCCACTGACTCGCAGCTCGCGAGTGCAGCTCGGACATGCCACGAAATCTCCTCGAACGGTGGCATCCAGAACCGTCAACACTTCCTGGAGCGGGACAAAGTCCGGCGACTCAATCGTCCGAGGCGTGAGTTCCGCATTGAGTAGCGCCCGGCAGTTCGCACAGCGAATCAGTTTGGCGGGCATCTGCACTCCGCACTCGGGACATAATCCTCCGGGCCAAGCGGGCATCACCGTTCTCCTGCATCCCTGGATGGGTTGATCGCAGTTTCAATTTGGATGTTCCACACCAGCAGCGCGAGCAGGCTTTGGAGCAGTTTTAGAATGGGTTCACAGGCTCGGCAAACAAGAACGTCGGAAGTTTCTGTTCCACTGGATCAGGGGCACAGACATCCTGGCTGTGCCCGCTGAAGACAAGCTCTGAATCGGCTCTAGTTTTTGCTCTGGGCCTTCAGGCAGGCCAGCGTCCGAAATCCACGCAGATACAGCCGCCCATTCGCCACACTGGGAGTCGCGTAAGAATCATCTCCCAGCGGGCTGAAGCCGTGAAACTTGTACGTATCGGACGCATCCATGACAGCCACCATCCCATCTTCCGAGATGCAGTAGATCTTGCCATCCACCACGATCGGTGATCCAGTGTAGTTCTTGCCGACTCGCTCAGCCCAGATGTCCTCTCCGGTCTCGGCATTCATGCAGACCACGGTTCCATCATCATTCCAAAGGAACAACCGCCCATTCGCATAGACCGGAGTGGGCACGTAGGGCAGGGCTTTGGTCCGTGTATACGCCACCTTGCCCGCCTTGTTTTCTTCGCCCCAGGGATCGGTCGCCCACAGGATCTTACCACGCCCCCCCTGACCACAGGTTCCAATCACCAGTTTGCCCGCCTGCACGATGGACGAACAGGTCCGGAACTCGACCGGCCCGCTGGCCCACAAGGGCTCGCCCGTCAGAAGATTGAGTGCCGAATGCCCGTTCACACCCGCTTCACACAATAGAACCGGATCATGCCCTGCGACGGTATAGATCAGCGGGGTAGAGTAGCTGGCCTCGCGGTATTCGCGCACAGTCCGCCAGACTTCGACGCCCGTCTTCCGGTTCAGGGCGACGATGGAACTGGGGCCGCGCTGATCGCTGCACAGAATGACCAACTCTTCATGGACGATGGGGGACATCCCCTGACCATGCTGGGTATCGATGGCCCCCAGATCATAGCTCCAGACTTTTTTGCCTTCGTGGGTGTAGGCCCCCAGCACGTGGTGTTCGTCATCTCCAAATGTCACGTAGACGCGTTCTTCGTCCACTGCCGGTGTCGCGGATGCGTAGCTGTTCTTTTTATGGAGAGCGTTGGTTCCCAGCTTGATCGACTCGGCCCAGCGTTGTTTGCCGGTCAGGGCGTCGTAACAGCGCAGCGTCCGCTCTCCATCGGCGGAGGAGGTACAGAGGAACAACGCCGCTTTCCAGATGACCGGCGATGAGTGTCCCACCCCGGGAAGTTCAATCTTCCACTCGTAGTCTTTCTCGGTCCACTGTGTGGGGAGCCCCTTCAGATCACTGACGCCCACCCCGTTCGGACCACGAAATCGCGGCCAGCTGTCCTGCGCAAACGTGGCCTGGAGACTCGCCAGCAAAACGACGCACACCCACAAACTGCGAAACCACATTGGCAGGACTCCGGAACTGGCACACGACAAACAAGGGGCCACTGCCCACAGATAACTCCGCAGGAACAGGATGACATGGAAAACAGTCCGTTGCAACGTAATCCGAATTCCCCGCTCTCGGAGCAGCTGAACGCGATCGGAAGAATCCCCCGCGCCATCCCCGTCAGTCTGCCGGTGGATACAGCGTCCCGCATCCTTCCCTGGCCCTTATTTCGCAGACATCCACAACATGAATGAATCTGCCTTTCACACGGTCGATTCACGGAACTCGGGTGTACAAGTCCTCCAAGTTCACTTGCCTCGCGGGCTTCGCTGAGCCAATGCCCGGACCGTTGTCTTCGCTGCTCTCGCTACTGTCGCTACAGTCGCGCCCCCCAGTTGGCCGACAACAGGAAGGTACGGTCCCGATGAGAGTGGGGCCGTCACGCAGAATTTTGGAGGCTTGGTTCATGTCCGATCAGTTCACCCAGGAAGCTCCCCGCCGTCGTTTGGGGCGTGGCCTTTCCGCCATGCTGGGCACCGGCCCGGCCTACAATGAATCAACTCCGGCGGACGCCGAGTTGCGGAACATCCCGATCGCGGACCTCACCCGCAACCCGTTCCAACCACGGAAAGATTTCCACCAGGAAGATCTCAACGAACTCGCGGACAGTGTTCGCGAGCATGGAATTCTCCAGCCCCTGCTCGTCCGCGAGTACGAGGGAACCTACCAGCTGATCGCCGGAGAACGTCGCTGGCTGGCTGCCCAGCGGGCCGGATTGACCGTGGTCCCGTGCCGTGTGGTGGACGTGGTCGACCAGACGGCATTTGAGTACGCCCTCGAAGAAAATCTGAAACGTAAAGACCTGTCCGATATCGAGAAGGCCTTCGCCTTCCGTGAATACCTCAGCCACTTCAGCTGCTCGATCGAAGACTTGGGCAAGCAACTGAGCATGAGCCGGTCCGCCGTCAGTAACATGCTGCGACTGCTGGATCTGCCCGTGCCCGTGCGGAACGCTATTTCCAGCGGCAAGATCAGTTCGGGCCACGCCCGGTCGCTCCTGCCGCTGCCCGAAGCCGATCAGCTCGCGATGTGTGGCCGCATTCAGGCAGAGGGCCTGTCGGTTCGACAGACCGAAGCCACCGTCCGGCAAATGCTGGGACGCAGCCCCTCGGAACCGCCCGCAGCTTCCGCCGTCGAGACCACGACTTCGGCACCGGCAGCCATGGGCGCTCCTGAATCGATTCAACAGACCGAAGCGGTTCCGGCCCCCGCCGAGCCGATCGGGACAGGCGAAGCCCCAAACATTCTTTCCATCGAGCAGGCCCGCTCTGAAACCGAGCGGACGCCACACCTGGAATCACTAGAAGAGCAGCTTCGCAACCTGCTGGGCTTGCCCGTCGAAATCAAACTCAAATCCAAAGACAGTGGAACGATCCTGATTCCGTTCACGTCGAATGATGAATTCGAACAAATTCTTCGATCCCTGCGGCGGGCAGTTGCCTGATCCCTGCGGTGGGTGTCACTTGGGCCAATGATCTTCATCGCCAGCCACGCTCTCGGCATTCGTGCCGGGGGTTGTGGCTTTTTACTTCTTCAGGACGAGTAAACGATCACAGAACGGGAAAGCAGCCCTCTCCAATGAACACCCGACCACAGGGTCAATCCGGTCCGCTCGCCCCGCTGGCCAGCCACCGGCCCCGTCTTTTCCTTCAAACTACGATTTCCGCCCAAAATCACTTCACGAACCGCATCGCACTTGAGACGATTGATGAGTTACTGCCGTGCGAATGCCACCCCGATCTCACCGATACGGATCGATGAACGGGCTGGAGCTTCTCCGGCGAGGATCGACTCATGTCTTACGCTCCCAGCCATGGTTTGTCACGACGTTCATGCCTGCAGCTCGGCTTGGCGGGGTTCGTCGGAGCCGGGTTTTCCCAGCTGCTGCAAATGCGAGCGATGGCTGGCGATGCAATTGGAAACGGAGCCCCGGCAAAAAGTTGCATCCTCGTCTGGCTCGATGGCGGGCCGACGCACTACGAAACCTTTGATCCCAAACCAGACGCCCCGCACGAAGTCCGGGGTGAGTTCCATCCAATCGACACCCAGATTCCCGGGATTCAGTTCTCGGAGTACATGACCCGGCTGGCGAGTATCGCCAATAAGCTGGCCATTGTCCGGTCAATCCGGCATGAGCAGGGAAATCACGGAGCGGGCAACCATTACATGATGACGGGGGCTCCGCCGCGAATCCCGGTCGGCTGTGGTGCGTTTGTCAGTTACCACCCCAGTATGGGGGCTGTGACATCTTATGTCCGGGGGAACCAGGACGGGTTGCCCGCGTACTTCTCGATCCCCTCAATGACGCGATCCGGCGGACCGAACTTCCTCGGAGCCCAATACGCCCCATTCGTCGTGCCCGATGATCCCAGCAGCAGTCATTTCCGGGTCCGCGATGTGGCTTTACCTGCGGCGATCCAGGCAGACCGCTTCACACACCGTCGCGACCTGCGAACACAGATTGACCGCCTGCCCCGGATTTCAGACAAAGCCGCTGCGGACCCGGTGGTTACTCTCGACGAGTATTACCAGCAGGGATACGACCTGGTGGCCTCGCCACAGGCCCAAAAGGCGTTCGATATTCACAGTGAATCCCCCGAGACTCGTGACCGGTACGGTCGCAATTCATTTGGTCAGCGGGTGCTGCTGGCTCGGCGACTGGTCGAAGCGGGCGTCCCGTTCATCACACTGAATGAAGGGGGCTGGGATCATCACACAAACCTGTTCACCACCCTCAAGGACCGGCTGCCGAAGTTCGAGAATTCCATTGCCACGCTGATCGAAGATTTGGATGAGCGCGGACTGCTCGACAGTACCTTGGTCCTGGTCTTGGGCGAGTTTGGCCGGACACCCAAGATCAACAAGGATGCGGGCCGCGACCATTGGTCGAACGCCATGAGCGTCCTGATGGCCGGAGCAGGAATCCCCGGAGGGACGATCGTGGGCGCGACCGATCGAGCGGGGTATTCCGCTGTTGACCGCGTGCTGTCACCGGAAAATTTTGTCTCCACCGTCTACCTGAAGCTGGGGATTAACCCGGACCAGATCCTTTATACACCGCAAGGCCGTCCTGCGCATCTGGTCAGCGACCCCACGCCGATCCGCGAACTGATGAGCTGACGGCAAGCGGGGAGCCGACTGCGAATTCGGTCCCCTTGCGGACTTCGTAAAACCATCCGACTCACGCAGGACGCTACCCAGTGTTCGTGTGATGCAGCAGGTGGGGACTCTCACCGAACCACTTCACACTCGCCATTTCCGGTCGCGGATTCACACTATCTGATTTCTCCGACTCTCGTCATGCTGAAGGGGCCCACCACCCGGGATGGCATACCGCGCATGTCCGATTCGATTCCCCCCCAAACGCTGACTGACGCCCCCCGCACACTGCCGCGATCCGTCTGGATTCTCAGCTGGATTTCATTCTTCGCGGATGTCTCCAGCGAGATGGTCTATCCGATCTTGCCGCTATTCATGGTGCAGTCACTGGGGGCTTCACGGACGAAACTCGGACTAGTGGAGGGAGCGGCTGTGCTCCTGGTTGCCCTGATGTCGGCATACGCGGGAATTCGTAGTGACCGGCAGGGGCGCGGTGGTGGACGCGTCAAATGGATTCGCATGGGCTATGGAATGCCCGTGTGGGGTAAGGCCATCATCGCCCTCGCCAGTACGTGGCCAATGGTAGCTGCCGGGCGGTTGCTGGACCGCTTTGGCAAGGGGCTGCGGGGAGCGCCTCGAGACGCCCTGATCGCCGATGCTGTGACGCCGGAGCAGCGCGGGCGGGCCTTCGGCCTGCATCGCACCTTCGACACCGCTGGAGCGCTGCTCGGGGTGCTGCTGTCAGCCTTCCTTCTCTGGTGGCTGACGGGGACCCCGGACCAGAATGCCGCCTCGCAAAGCTCCATCCACACCCCCGATTGGGTTTATCGAGTGATCCTCGCAGTGGGAGCGGTCCTGGGACTGGCCGCCTGGGGCTTGTCGTTCCTGGTTCCAGAGAGTCGCCGGGAAAGCCCCCTTCACGCGACGGTGATCCCGGAGAACGTTTCAACGATGCCGGTAAAGCTTTCAGCGGAATACTGGAGCGTGCTGACAGCGCTGGGTCTGTTCTCACTGGCCAACAGCAGTGATGCGTTTTTGATGCTGCGGATGGGCGAATTCGGCTACTCCTCGTGGCAGGTCGTGCTGTTATACGCTGCGTACAACATCACTTATGCCGGGTTGTCGTATCCCATCGGAGCATTGAGCGACCGATGGGGGCGATGGCGAATCATCTCTGCCGGATGGCTGATCTACGCGGGGGTCTACGCCGGCTTGGCCTGGTTGCCCAAGAGCATGGCATGGGGCGCGTGGCCGCTAATGGGAGTCTACGGCGTCTACATGGCACTGACGGATGGCATCGGCAAGGCCCTGATCACCGATCACGCCCCCCCGGAAGCGCGCGGCCAGGCCATGGGGATTTTTTATGCTGTGACCGGCACAACCACACTGGTCGCCAGCCTGCTCGCGGGCTGGCTCTGGGACCACTGGGGCTCCCCCGCTGCACTCAGCCTGGGATCCGCAGCAGCCCTCATTGCCCTCATCGCCCTCGCCATCACCCGTCGGCCCGCGATCCCCTCAACGGAAGAAAATCGACTTCCTTCGTGAACTCGCCCCCCAGGCTGCCCATTCTCTGACGGAAAAGTCTATGCCCAAGAATGCGCCCTCGCTCGATCTGGTTCGTCAACTCGTTTTGATGCTGCCCGAGACAGAAGAGAGTACGATCCACGGTGCCCCTTCATGGAGGCTGCGTAGTAAATTGCTGACCTGTCCGGCCATCCACAAGTCTGCCGAACCCCATTCGCTACTGGTGAAAATCGATCCCGATGAGCGTTCACGGCTTCTGCTCACGGAGCCGGACACGTACTACATGACCGATCACTACCTAAACCATTCCGTCGTTCTGGTTCGACTGTCCTCGATCGATCGCAAAGCCCTGCAGGCTCTACTCAAAAAGGCCTGGCAATTTGTAAGCGAAACATGACCACTCATCGCGGACAATCGGTCGAACGAGGAGTGAACGTCTTGAGCTGATTGACGTTTCATCGGGGACCGGCGATTGTCAACGGGCGTCCTTTGGACGCTTGTCGGAGGGACCGGATTTTCGGGGAATTGTTTTCACAAACTCCATCGCATGTGACACCCACGTCTTCAGATCGTTCTCGGCGTCCCATCCCGCAGGGGCGATCATCAGCCAGCCCCTCATGGGACGTCCGGTCAAGTCCATGACTTTCGCATGCGGAACGTATTGCAGATCCGCAGCCGCCGTGGTCCCCACTCGGACGATCAGCCAATCACGCCAAACCCCCAACGCCATGTTTCCCTGCCACAGGAATCCGATACCCCCAAACATCCGCTTCTCCTCGATCCCCCGCTTCCGAGTGAGCTGGCAACGGAGCCGTTCGGCCAGTGTTTCATCGTAGGGCATGATGCGGCATCATCCGAAGGCCAGGGGATTCGGCAGCGAGTTGGTTTTCAGGCTCGTGCCGGAACGGTAGCATCGGCAAGCGGCCCTCACGGCCAGTCGGCATCATCGGTCTTTTGTCTTCGGGCGTCCACACTTCATGTCGTCACTTCGTCTGGCCGTTCTGATTTCCGGAGGGGGCAGCACCCTCCTGAACCTGCTCGATTCGATCGCTGCGGGCCAGTTACAAGCGTCTGTCGAACTGGTCCTGGCCAGCCGCAAGTGCGCTGGCATCGCCCGGACACATTCCCGGGGACTGAACTGCGACATCCTCTCGCCCAAGGAGTTCGCCGATGTGGCGACCTTCAGCGCCGAAATCTTCGCTCGCTGCCGGGCCGCGCGAGTCGATCTGGTGATTCTCGGCGGATTTCTCTCACGGATCGAAGTGCCTGCCGATTTCGAAGGGCGCGTGATGAATATTCACCCGTCGTTGATCCCTGCGTTCTGCGGTCACGGCATGTATGGGCATCATGTCCATGAGGCCGTAATCGCTCGAGGCTGCCGAGTGTCAGGCTGCACGGTCCATCTGGTTGACAATGAGTATGACCACGGCCCGATCCTGATTCAAAAGGCCGTCTCCGTGCTGCCGGACGACACTGCGGACTCACTGGCTCAGCGGGTTTTCGAAGCCGAATGCGTGGCCTACCCGGAGGCGATCCGAGCCTATGCCGCACGGCATGGTTCGTAGCCGATCTCCCCGGATGTGCCACAGTCGTGCCACCGTGAACGAAGGCCGAACGGAGCCGCGCCGACGGATCGGGGATGCCAAAGCACTATTTTTCTTCGGCCAGAGCCCTGTAGTAATCCTGGATCTGCGTCGCATATTCCGGCAGCAGACTTTCGGTCAGAGTGCGCATGACCGCTTCCTGCTCGCGCTGCGGCAGATGGCCCCATACCGCCGTGGCCCGCACTCCCGCAGGCAAAACCCCATCCGCTCCCCCCTGGGGTCCGGCAATATTTTCGGTCGATTCGGATGCCTGGGAATTCTCGGAACGGCGTCCTCCGCGTTCCTGCGGTTCGCCACCGATGCGCTCGCCAGGTTCATCACTGGTCGACTCCTTCGGAGTCTTTTCGGGGGGCAACTGCGAGGAACGAGGGGACTTCGAAGTCTTCTGAGACGCCGCTTTCAGAAGCGTTCGCAGGCGATCGATCGCCTCCTGCTGCTCACGCAGGGCGATGGCATCTGGCTGTTCAGCTTCGAGGGCACTCGCTGCCCGGTCCATCGCGGCAGCTGCGGCTTCTAGTTCCTGCTGAGCCGGGTTAGTCTCCGCTGGCCGGATGTTGAGGGCAGCCTCCTCCATAGAGGAATCGTCCGCGTCCTTGGAGGGGGAATCCAACTGCGTTTTCTGGGGCTTTACCGCTGGTTCCGGCTTCTGGACCGGTGGCAACTCATTCGCCACGAGCGGCCCGGCGACGATCCCCGCAACGATCAGACGGCGAATCATGGCTCTCATGCCGGTGACTCCTCGGTGGATACATCATCATGAAAGGGCAGGGGAACCCCTTCGATCGCAGCCAGAGCGTTCTGGGCTGCCCGCTGTTCGGCAGCTTTTTTCGTCGGGCCCCAAGCGCCGGGGTAAGCCGTACCGTTGATGACCGCCGAGATTTTGAAACACTTGGCGTGGTCGGGCCCGCGCTCGTCAAGAACCTCGTACACCGGAGTGCGACCGTGGTTCTTCTGCGACCGATGCTGCAGCATACTCTTAAAATTAACGCCGGTTTCTGACTGAGCTGCCGCGGCAATCTTGGCTGCCACCTTATCGCGGATCACAGCCCGCGCCGCCTCAAAGCCGCCGTCCAGGTAGATCCCGCCAAACAGGGCCTCCAGCAGCGCCGCCAGTATCGAACCGGGAGTTCGGTCGGTCGATGAGACACCGCGTCCTACCACTAGAAACTGCTCTAACCCTTGATCGCGAGCAATCGCAGCACACGCCGTGCGACTGACCACGACCGACTTGATCCGAGTCAGTTCGCCTTCCGCAGCTGTGGGAAACTGCTCAAACAGCAGTTCGCAGACGACCGCTCCCAAAATCGAATCCCCGAGAAATTCCAATCGTTCGTTGGACTCCAGTCGCGTCTTGGAAGCAGAGGCATGGGTCAGGCACCACTGCAGCAATCCTCGATCTCGAAACCGGTAGCCCATGATGGCTTCCAATCTCTCAAAGTCATGGTCCGATGGCCCCAGAGGGACATCGGCATTCGAAATAGTTGGTACGGAACCCACGTGTTGATCTCAAGAGATACGCGTCACAACTGGCCCAGATGCAACAAGCGACACTTCTATCTTAGACAACTCGACCGAGAATATGCGACAGGACTCAGCTCCTCCCATCAACGCATGTGGATGCCCGAAGTCGCCCCGCACTGGAGATGCGGACCGCCCGTCAGTCTCCAGCCTGAGCAATGCCCTACTTTCCGGTCTTGCGGTAGTCGAGTGGAGGCTTCTGGTCAGGCAGGATCAGTGGCGTGTAACGGCGTTCAGCGATTCGTTGGCGGTGCTCTTCCCGAGCCTGGCTCAATGTCTCCGGGCTGGTCAGCAGTTCATACAAGGACAACGTCAGCGTACGGGCAGCCATGTTCATTCCCTGACGCCCGATGGTCGTCCCCCCACTGGCCACGGCCTGCCACGAATGCCCTGGTGTCCCCGGCACCCAGCATGCGGACGTAAAGCCTGCCGTGGGGACGGCCCACGAGACATCTCCCACATCCGTCGACCCGCGCCCCAGTGCGGCATTCTGTCGCTGAGAGATCTCCCGAATCTGCTCCAGTGATTCCGGATTGCCGAGCGTACTTTGCAACTTGAGGGCGAATTGCATTTCCGCTTCGCTGTAGTGCAACGTGTTCTGGGCCCGCAGATGCCGCATCACCGCCTCCGCCAGAATCGTATTCGGCAGGATCTCGACAATGCCGCCTTCGCGAATGACCTCCAGTTCGGTCTCCGTTGCCAGCGCCGCCCCTTGGGCGCACTTGATGAGCCGTTCGGCCAGAGGAGCCACGACGCTGGCACGCGGGTGACGGATATAGAAGTACACCTCGGCGTCATCAGGGGTCACGTTCGGCGCATTGCCTCCTCGCGTGATCACATGATGGATTCGGGCCTCGCTTGGTATATGTTCGCGAAGCAGTTCCGACGCATGGGCGGTCAGTTCTACCGCGTCGAGCGAGGAGCGTCCCTCCTCGGGACTCGACGAAGCATGTGCGCTCTTCCCTCGGAAACGAAACTTCAGGGCAATGCGGGCCAGCGAACTGGAATCCCCTGCGGAGTTGCGACTGCTCGGGTGCCAGTGCAGGGCGGCGGACACATCGCGAAACAGTCCCTCCCGCACCATGAACGCCTTGGCACTGCCGCCTTCTTCTGCGGGGCAGCCATAATACCGCACCGTCCCACTCACGCCCCCGGACTGAATCTGCTCACCCACCGCGACCGCCGCCATGAGCGACGCCACACCAAACAGGTGATGACCGCAACCATGGCCATAGCTGGTTCCCTCACGCGACTGCTGGACCGGCTGATCCGTTTGCGACAATCCCGGCAACGCATCGTACTCGCCGAGAATGGCGATCACGGGTTCACCGGAGCCGATGGAGGCCACAAAGGCCGTGGGCATCCCGGCGACTCCTCGCTCGACGCGAAAGCCTTCGCGTTCCAGCCAGTCAGCTAGCAGGGCACTGGACTGGGCTTCCTGATAACCCGGTTCGGCCAGTTCCCAGATGTGACGGGCCACCTTCCAGCCCTCGTCTGATCGCTGTTCCACGGCTTTGAGCAGCATCGCGGGGGGCTCTGCGGAGAGCGATGCCCCGAGTACGGAAGCGATGACCATCGCCATCGACACACGCCAAGACCTGTACATCAATGCATCTCACAGCCCAAAATGCCTGCACTGCGAAAGGGCGGGCACTCCAGGTCAGAAAGGAACTAATGGGGATTATGCCAAAGCGGTACCGAACCGTCACTCGCGCCCCCATTCCAGCAACTTACCGCCCGAGAGCGGGACTGCAAAGAATCAAAAAATTCACGACAAGAGAATTCCGTCGTAGTTTTTCATTTCCAACGCGGTTAGCATCAGGCCAAGTCCATGCGTTGACTCTTTCAGATTCGCAGGAGACGGATGGCATTGAGTTGTCGGGTCGGCGGCTTTCTCAACTTTGAATTGAGGCGCACGGTGTCCCCATGCCTGAATTAGCGCAGTTTTTTAATGCAGCGGGTTGTGCCCTGGTCATGACGGACGAGGCACATGTCATCCGGGAGATCAACGACCACGCAGGCCAGCTGATCGGCTCCCCTCGCTCGCAGATCGTGGGCCAACATTTCCGGGACTTCATCTACATCCATGAGACGGAGCTGATATCCGGTAACCCCCTCGCCTATCGGGGAACATTGACCCCTCACGGGAAAGACCATTTCCCCATCAAGATCAGCAGTCGCCCCTGGATCAGCGGAGATGTCCGGGGGGCGATTCATACGCTGGAAGATCTTCGCGACCAGCATGCCGCTCTGCGACAGGCCCGGCGGCTGGAACAGAACCTGAACGAAATTCTGGCGAACACCCCCGCTGTCGTGTACACAAAAAATGCCGCCGGGCAGTACGAGTACGTCAACCAGCGTTTTCTGGATCTGTTTCATCTGACGATGGAAACTGTCATTGGAAAGACTGACTACGATATCTTTCCGCTGTCCGATGCCCAGGCCTTCCGCGAGAATGATGTCTCCGTGCTGAATCAAGGCCGCCCCATCCAGTTGGAGGAGGTCGCGCCGCACGATGACGGTCCACACAGCTACGTTTCGATCAAATTCCCCCTGAAAGACGAACACGGGAACGTTCGTGCAGTCGCCGGGATCTCCACCGATGTCACGGAATTACGACGGGCTCATCTGCTGGAGCAGGATGTTCAGGCGGCTGCTCTTGTTCAGGCTCAGCTTTATCCCCATGCGAAAATTGACTTTCCGGGATACGAAATGGCGGGGGTCGCCCGCCCCTCGCAATATGCCAGTGGTGATTATTACGACTTCATTCCGCATGGTCCCGGAAAGATGTGTGTCGTGGTCGGCGATGTCTCAGGACATGGGCTCGCCTCCGCTCTCATCATGGTCGAGACACGTTCGATTCTTCATGCCTGCCTGGAGGATCATGAAGATCTGTCGCTCGTCGCCGAACGGCTGAATCGATATCTGTTCCGGGACACCCCAGAACAGCAGTTCGTGACCTTCTTCATGGCGGAGATCAATCACGAGACCCAGACGCTGTCTTACTTCTCAGCGGGGCATCCCAGCTGGCTCATTGACGGGCATGGTCAACGGCGTTCATTGGCGACCACAACGCCGCCCCTGGGGTTGATCGAAACGCTCCCCTGTTCCACCACTCATCTTCCGTTTCTGCCGGGTGACATGCTGTTCGTTGCCACCGATGGGATTCCCGAGGCCTATTCCGCCAGCGGTCAGATGTTCGGCTGGGAACGGACGGTTCAGCAAATTCTGGATCACCGGGACAAATCGCCCGAAGAGATCCTGGAGAAGCTGATCCAGCGCGTGGAAGAGTTTCAGAGCGGGAACGTCCGCCGCGCGGAAGCAGACCAGAGCCCTTCGCGGAAACCGATTCACTTTGAGGATGACCTGACGGCCGTGCTCGTCAAGCACCAGTACGCCCCGGCCTCCGTGGAGCCCTCGTGTCGCAAGCGGTTCCCGCTCTCGGGATGGCTGGTTTAGTCGCTGTCACAGAATCTCCAGCGTGGGCAGGCTGGGCGTTTCGAGAAGTGACCGGGCCACCTCCATCGCGACCCGTTCGCACATGTGAAGCAGGGCGGCACGCGACGGGTTGTCCTGCGAGAACAATTGGGCCATCTGCCCGGCATCTCCCTGCTCTCGAATCAGCGCATTCGCGGGTACTTCACCGAGGAACGGCAGCCCCAGTTCGGCGGCCTTGGCCTTCGCACCGCCACGGCCGAAGATCTCGCCGGTCATGTTCTCGACCATGCCGAGAATCGGGATCTTCACCGTCTTGAACATCGACACCGCCTTGACAGCGTCCAGCAGTGCCACTTGCTGCGGTGTGCAGACGACGACCGCCCCGGCCAGACCAACCATCTGCGACAGCGTCAAAGCCACATCCCCCGTCCCCGGCGGCATGTCGATCACCAGATAGTCCAGCGTCCCCCAGTCGGTCTGTTGCAGGAACTGGGACAGGGCCTTGTGCAGCATCGGGCCGCGCCAGATGACCGCCTGGTCGGCCTTCACCATATAGCCCATGGAAATCGTGGGCATTCCATCGACATCGATCGGAACGATCCGCTCCATCACGCGGCCATCTTCCAGCGGGATTTGCTTGATGACCGGTGTCCCGGTGGCCCCCACCAGATGCGGAATGCTGGGGCCGTAGACATCGGCATCCATCAGGCCGACCTTGGCCCCGAAGTGCTTGAGCCCGAGAGCCAGCGAGGCCGCCACAGTCGACTTGCCGACGCCCCCCTTGCCGCTGCCGACGGCGATCACGTTCTTGACGTTCAGGCCGATCGCTCCGCCCGTTCCCTTTCCCTGAACGGTCCAGGTGTACTCCACCTCGACCGACGACGCCCCCTGGGGCGTCATGACTTGCCGAATCGCCGCCGTGATTCGCTCTCGACCGGGATAGGCAGGGGTCGGCAGTTCAATGCCGATGCGGACTGCGGTTCCGCTGACTTGTACTGACCGAACCATCTTCAATTCACCGAGCGAGCGACCGATCTCGGGATCCCGGACACCGGAGACAGCTGCTTGGACACTGGATTCCGACAACATTCAGACCACCTTGTTTGTGAAGAATCGACCGACTGCGATGCCGAGTGATTGCCGCGCCTCAGAGAAGCTCAGAACGCTGGCAGCTCCCATCTCGTACAGAAACCACCGCAGTGCCACCTGGGACGGATCGAGCACAAGATGCACATGAAGCCCCGCCTGCATCCACACTCGCAGCTCCGTGAGCGGCACACGCAACGTTCCGTTCCCGGCGACCACGAGCTGTCCCGCCGACTCCGGGACCGTGAGTCCCATTCCGCGTCGCACACGGCCTCTCCGGGGCCCCAGCTGCCTCTGCAACTCGGGCTCCCAGTAGGGTTGCGGTTCCCAGACTACGACTTCATGGGCTTGTCGCATGGTGCCTCTCGGTCATCGTGTACAGATTGTAGGGAGGCCGGGCGACAGCCCCAAGGATCGGAAGAGTCTCGCGGAAGATCCTCGGGGTAAAAGTTGATTCGGATCTTTCACACCCAGTATTCCTATGTGAAAGACGCAACATTGAGTAGATCCCGGGGAAGTGTCCCCCAGTCTCCCCGCTGGGAAACAGCCGTTCGAAACGGTTCCCGCATTGACCCCGGGGGATGGTTAGTTTAACGTGGGAACTCGTGAAGCTAGGTTGGTCCATAGCTGAAGGTTAGATTTCCGCAGGAAGTTCTCGTTTGTCCACGTTCGATGATTTGGGGCTAAGTCCCCGCATGATGCGTTCAATTCGCACGGTCGGGTACACCCACCCGACCCCCATTCAGGCTGAGTTTATCCCGTTGGCCCTGACGGGTCAGGACTGCATCGGTCAGGCCCGTACCGGGACTGGCAAGACGGCTGCGTTCGTCATTCCGATTCTGGAAACGATCGATCACTCGCTTCCTGAGGTCCAGGCAATCGTTCTATCGCCGACTCGCGAACTGAGCGAGCAGGTCGCCGCCGAAGCCACCAAACTGGCCGCCGAGCATAACTGCCAACCGGCCTTGCTGGTGGGCGGACGTTCCATTGGTGCCCAGCTCAAGATGCTGGAGCGATGTC